>NZ_JBSGIW010000044.1:0-61025 GCF_053605265.1 Streptomyces sp. NPDC003943
GTGGCCCCCCGCCAGCCCCCCCCGCGCGGGCCCCCACTCGCGTTTCCGGAACCTTGGCGCGCCCGCGGTCCTGCCTGAACGTCCGGGCGGCTCGTTCCGCGGCCCGCTCAGTCGTGCCAGGCCCCGGCCTCCTCCAGGAACTCCTGCAGCACCCCGAACAGCCCGGCCGACGCGGCCAGCGCCAGCTCGCCCGACGCCGGCTCGCCGGGACGGCCGCCGGTCAGGGCGCCGGCCTCGCGGGCGATCAGGTCGCCCGCCGCGAGGTCCCAGGGGTTGAGGCCTCGCTCGTAGTACGCGTCGAGGCGGCCCGCGGCGACGTCGCAGAGGTCGATGGCGGCGGAGCCGGCCCGGCGGATGTCGCGGACCTGCGGGAGCAGGCGCTGGGCGACGTCGGCCTGGTGGGCGCGGCGGTTCTGGAGATAGCCGAAGCCGGTGGCCACGAGGGCCTGGTCGAGCTCCGGCGAGGGGCGGGTGGTGAGCCGGCGGTCGCCGAGCCAGGCGCCGCCGCCGAGGACCGCCCGGAAGGTCTCGCCGCGCATCGGGACCTCCACGACGCCGACGACGGTCTCGCCGTCGCGCTCGGCGGCGATGGAGACGGACCAGGTCGGCAGCCCGTAGAGGTAGTTCACGGTGCCGTCGAGCGGGTCGATGACCCAGCGCACCCCGCTGGTGCCGGGGGTGGCCGCGCCCTCCTCGCCGAGGAAGCCGTCGTGCGGGCGGTGCTCGGCGAGGAAGCCGGTGATCAGCTTCTCGGCGGCGATGTCCATCTCGGTGACCACGTCGATGGCGCTCGACTTGGTCTTGGCCACCGCCAGGTCGTCGGGGCGCCCGTCGCGCAGCAGGGCGCCGGCGTGGCGCCCGGCCGCCAGGGCCAGGTCGAGGAGTTCCTGCAGCAGGGGATCGGTCACGAAAACGGTCTCCTTGTGCGTGCGGATCACGGGTGACGGGTGCGGGTCGGGCGTCAGGCGTACGGGCTGTCGGCGCCGGCCGCGGCCGGGCGCTCGGCGCGGGCGGGGCAGCAGCCGATCGGGCAGAGGTCGTGGGACGGCCCGAGCGCGCCGAGGGCGCAGCGCTCGACCCGCTGTCCGCGCTCGCCGGCGGCGCGCTCCAGGACGAGCTCGCGCACGGCCGCGGCGAACCGCGGGTCGGACCCGACGGTGGCCGAGCGCCGGACCGGGAGGCCGAGCTCGGCGGCCTTGGCGGTGGCCTCGGTGTCGAGGTCGTACAGGACCTCCATGTGGTCCGAGACGAAGCCGATCGGCACCATGACGACGGCCGGGGCCCCGGCGCCGTGCAGCTCCTCCAGGTGGTCGCAGATGTCGGGCTCCAGCCACGGGATGTGCGGGGCACCGCTGCGGGACTGGTAGACGAGCTGCCAGGGGTGCTCGACGCCGGTCTCCTCGCGGACCGCTTCGGCGATCAGCCGGGCGACGTCGAGGTGCTGCTTCACATAGGCGCCGCCCTCGCCGTGGTCGGCGACGGGGCCGGAGCTGTCGGCGGCGGAGTCGGGGATGGAGTGCGTGGTGAAGGCCAGGTGGGCCCCGTCCCGCACGGACTCGTCGAGCTCGGCGAGGGAGTTGAGGACGCCCTCGACCATGGGCCGGACGAAGCCGGGGTGGTTGAAGTAGTGCCGCAGCTTGTCGACGCGCGGCAGCGGCAGCCCCTCCGCCTCCAGCTCGGCGAGGGAGTCGGCCAGGTTCTCCCGGTACTGCCGGCAGCCGGAGTAGGAGGCGTAGGCGCTGGTGGCGAGGACGGCGATGTGGCGGCGGCCGTCGGTGACCATCTCGCGCAGGGTGTCGGTGAGGTACGGCGCCCAGTTCCGGTTGCCCCAGTAGACCGGCAGGTCGAGGCCGGCCCCGGCGAAGTCGGCGCGCAGTGCGTCGAGCAGGGCGCGGTTCTGGTCGTTGATGGGGCTGACGCCGCCGAAGAGGAAGTAGTGCTGCCCCACTTCCTTCAGCCGTTCCTTGGGGATGCCGCGGCCGCGGGTCACGTTCTCCAGGAACGGGACCACGTCGTCGGGGCCCTCGGGGCCGCCGAAGGAGAGCAGCAGCAGGGCGTCGTACGGGGCGGGATCGAGCTCGTCGGACATGGCACCGATCCTCCCACCCGGGTCCGACAGCCGAGGTCTCGGCCCGACCGAAAAAGGCGAGTGACCAAATCAGTTCAACACCGTAGGCTTTAGCTATTAATTACACGAGCCAGGAAGCCCGGAGATCCCCTTGTCCAGTCCCTATCGCGCGATCTTCGCCGCACCCGGCACCCGGGCCTTCTCCGTCGCGGGCTTCCTCGGCCGGATGCCGCTCTCCATGATGGGCATCGGCATCGTCACGATGATCTCGCAGGTCACCGGGCGGTACGGGCTGGCGGGTGCGCTCTCCGCGACCCTCGCCATGTCCGCCGCCGTGCTCGGCCCGCAGATCTCCCGCCTGGTCGACCGGCACGGTCAGCGGCGGGTGCTGCGCCCGGCGACCCTGATCTCGCTCGTGGCGGCCACCGGACTGCTCCTGTGCGTGCGTTTCGGGGCGCCGGACTGGACGCTGTTCGTGTTCACGGCCTGCGTCGGCTGCGTGCCGAGCCTCGGCGCGATGACCCGCGCCCGCTGGGCGAACATCTACCGGGGCGAGGCCCGGCAACTGCACACCGCGTACTCGTGGGAGTCGATCGTCGACGAGGTGTGCTTCATCTTCGGCCCGATCATCTCCATCGGCCTGTCGACCGTCTGGTTCGCCGAGGCCGGTCCGCTGCTCGCCGGGATCTTCCTCGCCATCGGCGTCTTCTGGCTGACCGCGCAGCGCGCCACCGAGCCCGCCCCGCACCCGCGCGAGGGGCACTCCGGCGGCTCCGCGCTGCGCTCCCCGGGCCTGCAGATCCTGACCCTCGCCTTCGTGGCCACGGGCGCCGTCTTCGGCTCGGTCGACGTCGTGACCGTGGCCTTCGCCCAGGAGCAGGGCCACAAGGCCGCGGCAAGTCTGGTTCTGGCCGTCTACGCGCTCGGCTCCTGCCTCGCGGGCGCCGTCTTCGGGCTGCTCCACCTCAAGGGCGAGCCGTCGCGGCGCTGGCTCGTGGGGGTCTGCGCGATGGCCGTGAGTATGATCCCCCTCCTACTGGCCGGGAACCTGCCGTTGCTGGCCGTGGCGCTCTTTGTCGCGGGCCTGTCCATCGCGCCGACGATGGTGACCACGATGGCCCTCGTCGAAGCGCACGTACCGCCGACCAAGCTGACCGAGGGCATGACCTGGACGGGTACCGGGCTCGCGATCGGTGTGGCGCTCGGCTCCTCGGCCGCCGGCTGGGTGGTCGACGCGACCGGGGCGGAGTCGGCGTACGTGGTGCCCGTGCTCTCGGGCGCGGTCGCGGTCGCGGTGGCGCTCCTGGGCTTCCGCCGGCTGGGCAGGCCGGCGCCGACGCGGGAGGGGCAGCGTGAGCAGGACGAGCACACAGGGGTCGCGAGGGCAGCGGCCGGGGAGCGCCGTGACGACGGGCAGCCCGTGGCGTAACTGGGCGGGGAACGTCACCGCCCGCCCCGTTCGGGAGGTCAGCCCGGCCTCCGCCGAGGAGGTCGCCGACGCGGTGCGCAGGGCCGCCGAGGACGGGCTCGCGGTGAAGACGGTCGGCACCGGCCACTCCTTCACCTCGATCGCCGCCACCGACGGCGTGCTCATCCGGCCCGGGCTGCTCACCGGCATCCGCCGGATCGACCGCGAGGCGATGACCGTGACCGTGGAGTCCGGCACCCCGCTCAAGCGGCTGAACGTGGCGCTGGCCCGCGAGGGCCTGTCGCTCACGAACATGGGCGACATCATGGAGCAGACGGTCGCCGGCGCCACCTCCACGGGCACCCACGGCACCGGCCGCGACTCGGCCTCCATCGCCGCCCAGATCCGCGCGCTCGAACTGGTCACCGCGGACGGGCGCCTGATGACCTGCTCGAAGACCGAGAACCCGGAGGTGTACGCCGCCGCCCGGATCGGCCTGGGCGCGCTCGGCGTGGTCACGGCGATCACCTTCGCCGTGGAGCCGGTCTTCCTGCTCACCGCGCGCGAGGAGCCGATGTCCTTCGACCGGGTGACCTCGGAGTTCGACGCGCTGCACGCGGAGAACGAGCACTTCGAGTTCTACTGGTTCCCGCACACCGACAACTGCAACACCAAGCGCAACAACCGCAGTCAGGGCCCCGCCGCCCCGGTCGGAAGGCTCGGCGGCTGGTTCGAGGACGAGTTCCTCTCCAACGGCGTCTTCCAGGTCGCCTGCGCGCTGGGCCGCGCGGTGCCGCCGGTCGTCCCGGCGGTGGCCAGGATCTCCAGCCGGGCGCTCTCGGCCCGTACGTACACGGACATCCCGTACAAGGTCTTCACCTCGCCGCGCAGGGTGCGCTTCCTGGAGATGGAGTACGCGCTGCCGCGGGCGGCGGCGGTCCCGGCACTGCGCGAGCTCAAGGCGATGATCGAGCGCTCGCCGCTGAAGGTGAGCTTCCCGGTCGAGGTGCGTACGGCGCCCGCGGACGACATCGCGCTGTCGACGGCCTCGGACCGGGAGACCGCGTACATCGCGGTGCACCTCTACAAGGGCACGCCCCACCGCGGCTACTTCACCGCGGTCGAGCGGATCATGACCGAGCACGGCGGCAGGCCGCACTGGGGCAAGGTGCACACCAGGGACGCGGCGTACTTCGAGAAGCTCTACCCGCGCTTCGGGGCGTTCAGGGCGCTGCGGGACCGGCTGGATCCGGAGCGGCGCTTCGGCAACGACTACCTGCGGCGCGTCCTCGGCGACTGACGCTCATTCGGCCGCGGGCGTCTGCGCGCTCGCCGGCGGGGTGGCCGGAGGCCCGGTCGTGGGCTCTTCAGTGGGGCCGGCGGGGCTGGTGGGGCCGGCGGGGCCGGAGGTGGGCTCGGCGGTCCCGGTGGATCCGGAGGGCGTGGGCGTCGGGGTCCCGGAGGGGCCGGGGGTGGCCGTGCCGGTCCCACCACTGCCGGGAGTGGCGTCCGGGGCCGGCGTCGCCGCACCGCCGCCCCGCCGGTCGTCCGGTGTCCGTACCGACGGCTCGTCCCGCTCGGATCCGCCGCCCCGCACCGCCGAACCGAAGGTCGTGCTGCCCTTGGTGCCGCTGAGGTCCTGACCGGAGGTCAGCTCGTACGTGGTGATGCCGCCCATCGCGAGCAGGAAGACCGCGGCGGCGCCGAGGGCGGGGCGCTTCCAGCCGCGCATCCGGGTGCCGTGCGTGGTGGGCTCGCCGAACTCCCCGGTCCCCGGAGCCCGCTTGGGCTGCCGCGCCGGGGCGGTGGCGCGCATCTGCTCGCCGGTGCGCTTGAAGAGGTGCTGGAGAACCGGGCCGCCGCAGGTGGCGATGACGCTGATCACACCTGCACCGAGGATGGTGCCGTAGACACCGAGGCTGGAGGCGAGCTTGGCGGCGACGACGGCGGCGACGGCGCTGCCCGCGACTTGAGGGACGCTCAGGTCGAACCGTTTCTTCACTTCCGTACCACTACCCGTACCGCGGCCCGTGGCCTTGTCCGTGCCGTTGTCCGGCGTGTGGCGCATCTCCAGCCCCTGCTTGTTCATCAGTTCCACCGTGCACCCAGAAGGGACATATGGGCGAAGGGATTAGTTCCGTTTCCGGTGGTTCTGTGAAGAGCGACACTCGGCACGGCGGAGCAAGCAGACTCAACTCCCGCGCGTCCCGAGAAGTTGGGCGGCGCGCCTGTCCACCCCCATGGCCCGAATGGAGTACTGTGGCGAGCCCTGGGTCCGGATTCCCTCATGGGTGTCCGCACGGCGACCCGCGACTCAGCGTGACGGCCCGTCACTCTGCGTCGTGAACTGGTAACCGTGCCATAACGGCGGTTCAGGGTCCAGGCCCGACACGCCGGGCAACTCGGCAGGGTTGTGGCAGGCTGCACCCGGGCAGGCCACACTCGACTAGCGGAAGCAGCGACGCACGTGACGTCGGCAGGCACCACCCGGGAGGTTCCCATGCCCGAACTGCGTGTCGTGGCCGTCTCGAACGACGGCACACGACTGGTGCTGAAGGCTGCGGACAGCACGGAGTACACGCTTCCGATTGACGAGCGACTGCGGGCCGCGGTGCGCAACGACCGCGCGCGGCTCGGCCAGATCGAGATCGAGGTCGAGAGCCACCTCCGCCCCCGTGACATCCAGGCCCGGATACGTGCCGGTGCCTCCGCGGAGGAGGTCGCGCAGCTCGCCGGCATCCCCGTCGACCGGGTGCGCCGCTTCGAGGGCCCGGTGCTCGCGGAGCGCGCGTTCATGGCGGAGCGCGCCCGCAAGACCCCCGTGCGCCGGCCCGGCGAGAACACCGGACCGCAGCTCGGTGAGGCGGTGCAGGAGCGGCTGCTGCTGCGCGGCGCCGAGAAGGACACCGTGCAGTGGGACTCCTGGCGCCGGGACGACGGCACCTGGGAGGTGCTGCTCGTCTACCGCGTGGCGGGCGAGGTGCACACGGCGAGCTGGACGTACGACCCGCCGAGGCGGCTCGTCCAGGCCGTCGACGACGAGGCGCGCGCCCTGATCGGCGAGACCGACGACACGCTGGCCGCCGTACCGGAGCCGAGCTTCCCCTTCGTCCCGCGGATCGCCCGGCTGCCCCGGGACCGGCCGCTGGACCGCGCGCTCGACCGCCAGATCGAGCGGACGTCCGCCCCGGCTCCCGAGCCGGAGGAGGAGCGCGACTCGCTCACCAGCCTCCTGGAGGCCGTGCCGAGCTTCCGCGGCGACATGGTCGTCCCGGAACCGTCCGACACCGAGCCCTCCGACGAGGTCGAGGTGGCCGAGCCCCCGGCCCCGGCGGCCTCCGCGGGCGCCGGCTCCGCGTACGCGGACGTCCTGATGCCGCGCGCGGTCTCGGGCCACCGCGACCGGCTGCACGGTGCCACCGACCGGCAGGCCGAGGCCGACGGCGTCCGCCCGGGCCGCCGCGCGGCGGTCCCGAGCTGGGACGAGATCGTCTTCGGCACGCGCCGCAAGAAGCAGGAGTGACCCGCACAGGTCGTACGTGAAGGGGCCCGCGCCACGCCGGTGGCGCGGGTCCCTTTCGCGTACGGGTCACCTGGCGCGGAGGGGGCCGTGTCCTCGAGCCGCGGCGCGGACCCCCTTCGCGTACGGGTCGCCTACTGCGGGTCCGGGCCCTTCGCGACCGGGCGGGCCGGGTCGGCGGACCACTCGGACCAGGAGCCCGCGTAGAGGGCCGCGGGGAAGCCGGCGACCTCCAGGGCGAGCACCTCGTGGGCGCCGGAGACACCGGAGCCGCAGTAGACGGCCACCTCGGGCGCCTCGGCCGCGCCCAGGGCGGTGAAGCGACCGGTCAGCTCCGCGGCCGACAGGAAGCGCCCGTCCGGCCCCACGTTCTCCGTCGTCGGCGCGGAGACCGCGCCCGGGATGTGGCCGCCGACCGGGTCGATGGGCTCGACGTCGCCGCGGTAGCGCTCCGCGGCCCGCGCGTCCAGGAGGAGGCCCGAACGGGCCAGGGCGGCCGCGCCGTCGGCGTCGAGCAGTCCGAGGGGGCCGGCGTCCGGCTCCGGCCGGAAGTCGCCCGGCGCGGGCGCCGGGGTCTCCTGGGAGAGCTCACCCGTCCAGGCGGCGAGGCCGCCGTCGAGGACCCGCACGTTCGGGTGACCCGTCCAGCGGAGCAGCCACCAGGCGCGGGCCGCTCCCCAGCCGAGGCCGCCGTCGTAGACGACGACCGGAGTGTCGGTGGAGACACCCGCTCGGCGCATCGCCGCGCCGAAGACCTCCAGGTCGGGCAGCGGGTGCCGGCCGCCCTTCCCGGGCGGGCCCGCCAGCTCGGTGTCCAGGTCGACGTAGACGGCGCCGGGCAGGTGTCCGGCCGCGTACTCGGGCCCGCCGGGCGGGCCACCGAGGGTCCAGCGGACGTCCAGCAGGACCGGGGGCGTCGCCCCGGCCGACTCGCTCACGAGTTCGGTTGCGGAGATGATGGGCTTCATAGGTGCCATCCTCGCTCAGCGCCCGGGGCGCGAGGGCCGCTTCGGGGTGCGAACATCGGCGGGGCCGTACCGCTGCCGTATGTGTACGGAGGGCCCGCGGCGGGCAGTGACCCGCCACCCGCTGCGGAGCCTCCGTACAGCCCGCCGGCCCCCACCTCGTACGGCCACTGGCGAGGAGAGAGTGACGATGACCGAGGCGACTCGGCGTACCCCCGGCACACCCTGTTGGGTGAGCTTGATGGTGCATGGACTTGAAGCGACGCAGGAGTTCTACGCGGCGCTGTTCGGCTGGGAGTTCGTGCCGGGCCCCCAGCAGCTCGGCCCGTACGTGCGCGCGCTGCTCGACGGCAAGGAGGTGGCCGGGATCGGCCAGCTGCCGCCGGACCGGCATCTGCCGATCGCCTGGACGACCTATCTCGCCAGCGACGACGCCGACGAGACGGCGGAGACCATCCGCTGCTGCGGCGGCACGGTCGCGGTCGGCCCGCTCGACGCGGGCGAGGCCGGGCGCATGGTGATCTGCTCGGACCCGGCCGGCGCCGTCTTCGGCGTCTGGCAGGCCGAGGCCCACCACGGCACGGCCGCCGCCGGACCGGCCGGCACGCCGGTCTGGAACGAGCTGCTCACGTACGAGACGGCTCCGGTCGGCAAGTTCTACCGGACGATCTTCGACTACGAGGTGGAGCCCGTCGTCTCCGCCGACTTCGACTATCTGACCCTGCACCTCGACGGCCGGCCGGTCGCCTCCCTGCACGGGGTCGGCACGGCGCTGCCCCGGGACCGGGGCGCGCACTGGATGACGTACTTCGAGGTCGACGACGTGGACGCGTCCGCCCGCCTGGTCGCGGAGCTCGGCGGCCAGGTGGTCCGCCCGCCGCGCGAGGGCACGGCGGGGCGGCTCGCCCAGGTGGCGGACCCGGAGGGCGCGGTCTTCACCCTCGTACGGTCCGCGAGGCAGGGCGACAGCGGCTAGGACCGCACCGGAACGGGGAGCTCCAGCTCCGCGAGGCGCTCCTCCGGGAAGTGGAGCGCGGCCGCCGGTCCGGTGGCCTGCTCCGTGACGTACCGGAGCGTCTCGGTCCGCAGCCCCGGGTGCGCGGTCGGCCGCATGCAGTAGCCGACCGCCCGCAGCAGCGGCGCGAGGGTCTCGGGTGCGGCGCCGGGGACCCGCGGCTCGGCGCCGCTCTCCAGGTCCGGCACGACGTGGTCGACGACGGTGAGCGGGACGCGGTTGCTGTTCTCGTACGGGGTGAGCCGGGCGAGGACGGTGTCGGTGCCGACGCGCGCGACGGGCACGCCGAAGTAGACGGCGGCGGTGAGCATGGCCGTGGAGAAGCAGCCGACGACGAGGCTCGGGCGGCAGCGCTCGTAGAAGGTCTCGGCGAGCAGCGGCCCGTCCAGGACGGTGAGCGTGACGCCGGTCCGGGCGGCCTCCTCCTGCAGCGCGTTCGAGTAGCCGGCCGGGGCGGTCGGATGCGGCTTGAAGACGACCGAGCGGTGGCCGGCCGCGGCGGCGCCACGGAGCATCCGGACGTGCAGCTCCTCTTCCTCCTCGACGGTGAGGATGCCGAGGACGGCGAGGTACTGGCCGAGCAGCAGCGCGCCGGGCCCGGCGGCGGCCGCCTCGGCCAGCTGCGGGTCGTCGGCCGCCTCCTCCGCGATCTCGTGGAGGACGGTGCGGAAGGCGTCGTCGGGGACGAGCTCCGAGCCGACCCCGTACTCGGTGAGCAGCAGCGGGCGCAGGCCGGGCACCAGGTCGAGGTGGAGGACGCGGCGGACCCGGCAGGCGATCGACTGGGGCAGCTCGTCGCGGGTGGGGCCGTAGCTCATCAGGCCGTCGGCGTAGACGTGCACGGCGCTCTCCGCGAAGACGGCGGCGAGTGCCTTGGCCGGGTTGACCTGGATGGACTCGACGATCACCTCGACGGTGGCGGTGCCGAGACGCCAGGCGGTGCGGAAGACGCGCTGCCAGAGCGGCGCCTCCTCGGGGCGGGGCGCCCAGGAGCTGGGGTGGTGCGGGTGGACGGCCTCGTTCCAGTCGACGACCTCGTCGAAGCGGCTCGCGATCCGGTCGTAGCCGGTCATCGAGTCGATGCGGACGGCGGTCTCGGGGATCTCGGCGTTGTTCGAGACGAGGAGCAGGCGGCGGGCGTGGCCGGGGTCGCCGAACTGTCCGGCGTCGATCGCGGCGGCCGCGGTGGCGGCTCCGTAGAGCGTCGACACCTGGAAGATCTGAACGCGGTCGTGCGCCATGGGTCAGGCGGCCTTTCCGGTGTCGCGCAGGCTCCTGAGCAGGGTGCTGCGGGTGGTGTCCATGGTCGCGAGGGTCTCGTCGAGGACCTGCTGCGGCATCCGGCGCAGCGCGTCGGCCACGTCGCGCCGGAGCCGCTTGGCCACGGCCGGCTCGTACTGGTCGGCCTTCGCCATGTGGAAGGCGATCATCGCGCAGTAGGTGCGGACGGCCTTGGGCAGGAAGCGGTCGGCGTCGCGGTCCCGGGAGACCTCGTCGAGCAGCAGGTCGTAGGAGGGGATGAAGTCCAGTTGCCGGTTGTCGGTGATCTGGGTGAGCGAGGTGGTGACGCCGCGCCGGTAGAAGACGCCGTGCAGGGAGAGCGCCGCGTAGGTGCGCGCGGTGAGGTGCAGCCGCCAGATCCAGAGCCGGTCCTCGGCGGTGCGCAGCTTGGTCTCGAAGCGTGAGGCGCCGTTCTCGAAGAGCCGGGCGCTGTAGATGCCGAACGGGACGAAGGGGTAGTCGACCATCGTCACCATGCTGGCCGGGGCGATGCCGTCCCGGGGGTCCATCACGGTGTCGCGTTCCTTCGCCGGGGCGTAGCGGATCTGGCGGTTCCGGTCGGTCGACAGGACGTGGTCGGTGCGGGCGAAGTCGACGCCCAGGCGGTGGATTCCGTCGACCATCGCGCGCAGATGGCCGGGCGCGTACCAGTCGTCGCCGTCGAGGAAGGTGAGGTAGTCGCCGGTCGCGGCGTCGATGCCGGTGTTGCGGGCCTGCGCCACGCCGAGGTTGGTCTCGTGCCGGATCACGGTGGCCTGCGGGATGCGGTCCTTCCAGCGGTCCAGGAAGTCCGGTGTGTCGTCCGTGGAATGGTCGTCGACCAGCAGGAACTCGATGTCGGCGCCGTCGGGGTCCGCGTTGTCGGCGAGGCTGCGCAGGGTGTCGGGGGCGTAGGGCCCGACATTGTGGAAGGGCACGATGACGGACAGTTTCGGCACTCGGAGATCCCCAACTCGCATACAGGTACTGGCGGGCAGACTAGACAGCGCTCTTCTCCGTTGAACGAGCCGCGTGTGCACGAGCGGTGAACTCTTGCCGTCCTGCGGGTTCACGGGAGTGGCGGCGCCGGCGCCGGTGGAGCAGTGCGGTGGCGAGCAGCGCCAGGAGGGCGGCCGCGCCGGCCGCGCCGCCGAGCTTGAGGCCCGGCGGCCGGAAGGAGCAGGTGACGGAGGTGGCCCGGCCGTCGAGGGGGACGGCGAGCAGGCCGAGGCGGTCGCGCGCGGGCGCCAGGGGCGCGTCGCCGGCCGCGCAGCGCCAGCCGGAGATCCGGGGAACGGCGAGGACGGCGGTGCCGGTGCTGCCCGGGGGCAGCTGCGCGGTGATCGTGTGGCCGCTGGTGCGCACGTCGGTGGCGCCGGTGGCGGTGAGCTGCTCGACGGCGGCGGTGAGGCGGGCGGTGACCAGGCAGCCGACCGGGTGCGCGGGCAGCTTGAGCCGGGGCACGGCCTTCGGCTCGGGGCGCAGGTCGATGCGGACGGTGCCGGTGGCCGGGGTGGTGCCGAGCGGCTGCATGGGGCCGAGGACGGCGGGCAGCTTGCCGGCGAAGCCGACGGCGGGGCCCGAGGCGGAGGCGGAACGGGAGGCGGAGCCGTCGTGCAGGGCAGCGGGGCCGTCGTGCAGGGCGGCGGTGCCCTGGTACTCGGGTGCCCACAGCCACACCTGGGAGCCGGCCGGGCACGCGGCGGTGAGGGTGGCGGTGCCGTCGGCGGCGTCCGTACGGCGCGGGGCGGCCGGCACGTCGTACACCCGGTGGCCGAGGAGCTGTTCCTGGCGCGTGAAGGCGGAGTCGGCCGGCTGCTCGTCGCCCCGTGGACGGACCGTGACGAGCGGCGGTACGGGGGTGTCGGCGACGGTGATGGCGGCCTCGGGCAGCCGGTCGAGGGCGAGCGGGGCCGAGGGCGTGGAGCGCATCCGGGTGCCGACGGAGAAGATCGCGTCGGTGACCGGGTTGTCCAGGCTGACCGGATGACGGCCCTTGGCGTAGTAGCCGAAGCCCAGGCCGGCGAGCATGCGGGAGTACGTGTCGGCGGTGAGGCTGCTGTAGTAGTCGGCGCCCTCGCCGCCGACGAGCAGCACGTCGTTGCCGCCGGGGACCTCGCCGGGGTCGGTGCGGTGCCGCGGCCAGGCGTCCTTGGCGGCGACCTCGCGGGTCATGCCGGTGTGCCAGGGGCCGACCCGGGGCGCCCAGGAGACCTCGCTCAGCTGCTGTTCCTCGATGCGCTTGCCGGTCACCAGGGTCTCGCCCGCCTGGGCGGCGAGGAGGAGCACGACGGCGAGGACCGGGAGCAGCCGGCCGCCGCGGCGCCGTCCGAGGCCGGCGAAGAGGGCGGCGAGCACGGCCAGGACGGCGGCCGCGGCGACGGCCGGGTAGGTCCAGCGGTCGATGTCGACGCTGTCCTCGGCCGCCCGCGCGACGAACGCGACCAGCGCGGCGCCGCCGAGCAGCGCGCAGATCCCCGGCAGCCCCCGGGCGACGGACAGCCAGGCCGCCATCAGCAGCAGCCCGCACAGTACGAAGGTCTGGCGGTAGGGGATGCCGTTGGGCGAGGCCCCCGCGTGCCAGAGGAGATGGGTCGGCTCCCACTGGAGGGAGAGCGCGACCAGGGCTGTGGCCACGGTCCAGCCGACGCGGACGCGGACGGCGACCGCGCTGTTGAAGGGCAGCGTGAGGGCGAGGGCGAGCGCGGGCGTGCCGATGAAGAGCGCGGGGGTGGCCACGCTCGCGGTGGCCGGCAGGAAGCGGGCGAGGACGTCCGTCCAGGCGGCCGGCGCGAACTCGGTCGGCGGGGTCGGGTGGGCGACCTTGGTGGCCAGGAAGATGACGGTGACGAGCGGGGCGGCGAGCCCGATGCCGATGAGGACGGTACGGGCGGCGCGCAGCAGACCGGTCAGGCGCGGGCGCCGCTCGGGGGCCCGTTCCGTGCCGGTGTCGGTGCCGGTGCCGGTGTCCGTGCCGGCGTGGGGGCCGGCGTGGGTGTCGGCGTCCTCGGCCGTCAGGAGCCGGACGACGAGGACGACGGCGGCGCCGATCGTGGCCATGTACGCGGTGTAGAAGTTGGCGAACCAGGCGAGCGCGACGACCAGCGGCCCGAGGACCGGCCGGCGCCCCTTGCGGGCCCACTCCCCCACCAGGCAGAGCAGCGGGAAGGCGACGAGCCCGTCGAGCCACATCGGCACGGTGGCGCCGTAGTTGAAGGTCCAGCCGGACAGGGCGTACGCGGTGCCGAGGACGACCGCGACCGGCCAGAGGCCGCGCCTCAGGGTAAGCAGCAGGGCCGCCATCGCGGCGCCCGCGGTGGAGATCTTGGCGGCGGTGACGACGTACAGCGCGAGTTCGGTGCGATCGGCCGGGAAGAGGACGACGAGCAGGTCGAAGGGGCTGCTCAGGTAGGTGCCGAAGTCGCCGAGGAAATTGGATCCAAAACCCGATGTCCAGTTCAGGAAGAGATCGCCGGGGGTCTCCCCGAGGAGCAGCTTGCGCCAGTAGGCGTGGAACGGGAGGTACTGCTGGCCCAGGTCGACGATATTTCGTGTATTGGATCCGAAGGGGTAGCTCCCCGCGAGCCGCCCGGCGAGACAGAACAGCAGGCCGGTGAGCACGGCCGCGCCGGCCGCCGCCCGCAGCCGCGGCCGGGACGGCCGGGACGGGGAGGGCTCGGTCTCGGCTGCGGGTGGCACACGTCCTCCAGGGCGGTTCTGCTCGGTGAGCGCCGTACCGGCGTGCCGGCGTATCGGCAAACCGGCTATCGGCTATCGGCTATCGGCGCGTGAGCGTCGCGAATCGGCGTTGAGAGGCATTACCTCCGAGCCGTGCGACCCGTGACCGATCAGCAGGGGGTCCCGGGGTACACCGGAGGTGAACAGCCGGTGGCCGGTGCCGCCTTGGCACGTCGGCATCGTCATCTAACATGCCGATCCGGACATCGCATCGGCACACGCACCCCAGGCGGAGAACCAGTGACCACCCCAGGACGGCTCCTCGTCATCGTCCTCTTCGAGGGCGTCGACCTCCTCGACGTCACCGGACCGCCCGAGGTGTTCGCCCTGCTGCGGCGCGAGACGGACGACGCGGACGGCTACGAGGTCGTGCTCGCCGCCGAGTCCATGGCGCCCGTCACGACCTCCGCCGGCGTGCGCGTGCTGCCCGACCTCACCTTCGCCGAGGCGGCGACGCGGCGCATCGACACGCTGCTCGTGCCCGGCTCCGTGGAGACGGACGCCGAGCGCCGGGTGCGGGCCCTGGTCGATCCCGTGGTGGTCGGCTGGGTACGGACGCTCGCCGAGCGGACCCGGCGGGTCACCTCCGTCTGCGTCGGCGCGCACATCCTGGCCGCGGCCGGACTGCTCGACGGCCGTCGGGCCACCACCCACTGGTCGACGGCGCAGCAACTCGCCGCCGAGCACCCGGAGGTCGAGGTCGACGCCGACCCGATCTTCATCCGGGACGGCGACGTGTGGACCGGCGCCGGCATCAGCTCCTGCCTGGACCTGTCCCTCGCCCTGGTCGCGGAGGACTTCGGCGAGCCGACGGCGCTACGGGTGGCCCGCCAGCTGGTCATGTACCTGAAGCGGCCCAGCGGCCAGAGCCAGTTCAGCGTGCCGCTGGAGCCCGTCTCCACCACCCGGCGCGTCGAGGACCTGCGCCACTACGTCACGCGGCACATCGACGGCCCGCTCACCCTCGCGGAGCTCGCCGCCAGCGCGCACGTCAGCGAGCGCCAGCTCACCCGGATCTTCAAGGCGGAACTCGGTACGACCCCGAGCGCGTACGTCGAGTCGGCGCGCGTCGAACGCGCCCGCCACCTGCTGGAGTCCACGGACGCGACCCTCGAACGGATCACGTCGGCCTGCGGGTTCGGCACGACCGACACGCTCATCCGGGCCTTCCGGCGCCGGCTGGACACGACGCCGATGGAGTACCGGCGCCGCTTCCGTACCGTGCCCGACAACGGATAGGTCCCGACAACGGTCAGGAGACGTCGGCGACCGGCAGGACGTCCGGGGAGAGCGCGGCGGCGCGGGCGGTCGCGGCCGTCATCCGGCGCCGGTGGTGGCGCCGGCACAGCACCTCGTAGCCGACCTCGTCCCCGGCGTTGACGTCGCCGACGACGACCTGCGCGCCCTCGACGACCATCACTCCGCCGACCGTACGCGCGTTGTGCGTGGCCCGGGCGCCGCACCAGCACAGGGCCTCGACCTGGAGGACCTCAACCCGGTCGGCGAGCTCGACGAGCCGCTGCGAGCCCGGGAACAGCTTGGAACGGAAGTCGGTGGTGATGCCGAAGGCGAAGACGTCGAGCTCCAGGTCGTCGACGACCCGGGCCAGCTGGTCGATCTGCTCGGGCGCGAGGAACTGGGCCTCGTCGGCGATGACGTAGTCGCAGCGCCCGCCCTTCGACAGATGGGTGACGAGGTACGCGTAGAAGTCGAAGCCCTCGGCCGCCTCGACGGCGTCGGTGACCAGGCCGAGCCGGGAGGAGAGCTTGCCCTCGCCGGCCCGGTCGTCCCGGGTGAAGATCATGCCCTGCAGCCCGCGCGCTGAGCGGTTGTGCTCGATCTGAAGAGCCAGTGTGCTCTTTCCGCAGTCCATCGTTCCGGAGAAGAACACCAGCTCGGGCATGGGAGGTCGAGGACCTTTCGACAGTCGGGAGGGCAGGGACGGGGCAGGGCGGGAAGACGGGGGCGGGGGCGGGCCGGGCTCAGGAGCGGACTTCGAGGAGCGGCACCAGTTGCTCCGCCGGGGTCATCGACCCGTGCATGCCCACCATGGCGGACTCGTTGGGCTCGTTGACGGAGGCCGTGATGGCCGTGTCGTCCTGGGCGGCGGCGACCACGTCGCCGATCCGGCCGTACACCCGCTCGTCGACCTGCTCGCCGAACCAGCCGAGCGCGATGGCCTCGTCGCGGCCGGCCACCCAGAAGCGGTCGCCGATGACCTCGCGCCAGCAGGTGAGGACGTCGGCCTCGGCGCCGGGGACGGCGTAGACGTGCCGGGCGCGGCCCTCGCCGCCGAGGAGGGCGACGCCGGCGCGCAGCTCCCAGTCCTCGTCGAAGTCGATCCGGTGGTCCTCGTCGAAGGGGATGTCGACCATGCCGTGGTCGGCGGTGACGTAGAGGGCCGCGCGCGGCGGGAGCTGTTCGGCGAGCCGCTGCACCAGCCGGTCGACGAACATCAGCTGGCCGCGCCAGGCGTCGGAGTCGATGCCGAAGCGGTGACCCGCGCCGTCGAGCTCGCTGTAATACGTGTAGACGAGCGAGCGGTCGCCGGCGGCGAGCTGCTCGGCGGCGAAGTCCATCCGCTCCTCGCCCGAGAGGCGGCCGTGGAAGCTGCCGCCGCTCAGCGCGATCTTGGTGAGCGGGGTGTCCTGGAAGATCGGCGAGGAGACCTGGGCGGTGTGGACGCCGGCCTCGTGCGCGAGCTGGAAGACGGTGGGGTACGGCTGCCAGACCCGCGGCGCGGTCCAGGGCTTCCAGCGGAGCTGGTTCATCAGCTCGCCGGTCTCCGGGTTGCGCACGGTGTAGCCGGGCAGTCCGTGGGCGCCGGGGTGCAGGCCGGTGCCGACCGAGGCCAGCGAGGTCGCGGTGGTGGCGGGGAAGCCCGCGGTGAGGGGCTGTCCGGTGCCGCCGCGCGAGCCGGCGAGCAGCGAGGTCAGATAGGGCGCCTCGTCGGGGTGGGCCTTGATCTGCTCCCAGCCGAGCCCGTCGATGAGGAAGACGCAGTTGCGGTCGGCGGGCGTGAGCTCGGTGATCCGGGCGTCGAAGCCGGGCACGCCCTGACCGGCGACGAGCGTCGGCAGCAGGTCGCCGAGGGCGCCTGCGCCGTACGCGGGCAGCGGCGCGGTGGCGGGATCGAGCGGAACCGGTTCGTCGGGCCAGCCGTGCGCGACGGCGGCGGGCTGCACCATCAGCGGGTGGCGGGGTTGGACGGGCCGGCGGCCGTGGCCGCGGACAGGGCCTGGGCGAAGGCGAGGGTCTGCCGGACGGTGTCGGGGCCGTCACCGGCGTCGCTGACCCGCAGGCTGAGGTCGTCGGCCGTGGAGCTGCCGGTGTAGCCGTGGTCGGCGTCGCAGTTGGGGTCGCCGCAGGCGGCCGGCTCCAGGTCGATGCGGGAGACGGCGCCCCAGCCGATGGTGAGGACGACCTCGCGGGGCAGGGTGCCCGGGGTGTACGACTCGGGGTTGGCGACGACCCGGCTGACCACGATCGAGGAGATCCGGTCGAGGTTGACGGACTCTGTGGAGGTCGTGGCGTACGGGGTCGGCGAGCTGTTGTCGGCGGACTGCTCGTCGGTGTGGCTGACGATGAACCGGTTGGCCGTCAGGACGAGGACGGTGACATGGCGCCGCACCTCGTTGGCGTCGAAGGTGGTCTCCTGGTGGACCACGTACGACGAGACGGCCTCGCCGCCGACGGCGGCCTCCACCGCCTCGGCCACGAGGGCCGGGTAATAGCCGCTGCGCTCGATCGCCGCGCGCAGCCCCTGGGTCGTCGTACCGGTCTTCGCCATGGACTCCATCCTACGGGGCCTTGGGGCCCCTTCCGGCCTGCCCGTCAATAGCCGATCGTCAATAGCTGGGCAGGCGGCGCGGGCCGAGGTCGGTGGTGGGCGGGGGCGGGGCGAGGCGGAGGGTGGCGCCGAGGACGGAGAGGCCGCGCGGGGCGACCACGACGGGTTCGAGGGAGACGGCGACGACCTCGGGGTGGTCGTCGACCAGGCGGGAGACGCGGAGCAGCAGCTCTTCGAGGGCGGGGGTGTCGACGGGTGCGGAGCCGCGCCAGCCGAAGAGCAGGGGCGCGGTGCGGATGGAGCGGACGAGTTCGGCGGCGTCCCGGTCGGTGGCGGGGACGAGCCGGTGGGCCATGTCGCCGAGGAGTTCGGAGGCGGCTCCGGCGAGGCCGAAGGAGAGCACGGCGCCGACGGCGGGGTCGATCGCGGCGCGCACGACGGTGTCGACACCGCGCGGCACCATCGCCTGGACGACCGGCTGGAGCTCCTCGGGCTTGCCGAGGGTCTCGGTGAGCTCGGCGTACGCGGTACGCAGCTGTTCCTCGGTGGCCAGGTCGAGCCGTACGCCGCCGAGGTCGGGGCGGTGGCGCAGATGGGGCGCGGTGGTCTTCAGGGCGACGGGGAAGCCGAGGCGGGCGGCGGCCCGGACGGCCTCGTCGGGGGTGGGCGCGGGCAGGGTGGGGCGGACCTCGATCCCGTACCGGCCGAGCAGCTCGGCGGTCTCCTCGGCGCCGAGGGTGACGCCGCGGGCGTCGGCGGCGCCCTCGTCGAGGGCCCGTTCGATCAGGGCGGCGGCGCCGGTCTCGTCGATCCGCTCGAACTCGGGCACCCGGCCGGGGTCGGCGGCGACCTGGCGGCGCCACTGGGCGTAGCGGACGGCCTCCGCGAGGGCGCGGACGGCGCGCTCGGCGGCGGGGTAGGCGGGGATGGCGCCGGGGGCGGGGGCTTCGTCCGGCCCGGCGTCGGCCGTCCCCGCGTCGGCCGTTTCGGTCGCGGGAGGTTCGGTCGCGGCCGTTTCGGTCGCGGACTGTCCGGGGGCGGGCTCGGCGGCGGGTCGGGCGGGTCTCGGCGGGCGGGTGCGGGTGGCGGCGGAGAGGGCCTCGGCGAGGGCGCCCATCTCGACGTGGACGACGACGACCGGCTTGGCCGGTCCGGGCGCGGCGGCGACGGCGGAGCGGAGCGCCGCCGCGAGGACCTTGCCGTCGCCGGACTCGGTGGCTCCGTTCTCCCCCACCCAGGGGATGGCGGTGACGACGACGGCGTCGCAGGCGTCGTCGGCGAGGGCCGCGGCGAGCGCGGCGCGGAAGTCGGCGGGGGTGGCGCCGGTGGTCAGGTCGAGGGGGCGGAGCGGGCGCAGGCCCTCGGTGAGGCAGGCGTCGTAGGCGAGCAGGCCGAGTGACTCGGAGTTGCCGAGGATGGCGACCCGGGGTCCGGCGGGCAGCGGCTGGTCGGCGAGGAGCAGTCCGGCGTCGACGAGCTCCGTGACGGTGTCGACGCGGATGACCCCGGCCTCGCGCAGCAGCGCGGAGACCGTGGCGTGCGGGATACGGGTGACGGGGACGCGGTGTCCGGGCGGGGCGCTGCCGCTGTGCCGGGCGCCCTTGACGACCACGACGGGCTTGACGGCGGCGGTGCGGCGGGCGAGCCGGGTGAACTTCCGCGGGTTGCCGATCGACTCCAGGTAGAGCAGGACGACGTCGGTGGCGGGGTCGTCGTACCAGTGCTGGAGGAGGTCGTTGCCGGAGACGTCGGCACGGTTGCCGGCGGAGATGAAGGAGGAGACCCCGGCGCCGTGCCGGTGCAGCCCGGCGAGCAGGGCGATGCCGATGGCGCCCGACTGGGCGAAGAGCCCGATGCGTCCGGCGGCGGGCATCTGCGGGGCGAGGGAGGCGTTCAGCCGGACGGAGTCGGCCGTGTTGATGATTCCGAAGGCGTTGGGCCCGATGATCCGCATGCCGTACGAGCGGGCCTGGCGCACCAGGGCGCGCTGGCGCTCGCGGCCCTCGGCGCCGCTCTCCGCGTATCCGGCCGAGAGCACGACCAGGCCGCGCACGCCGTGCTCGCCGCAGTCGGCCACGGCTTCGGGGACGCGCTCGGCGGGGACGGCGACGACGGCGAGGTCGACCGGCGCGCCGATGTCGCCGACGGACCGGAAGGCGGGCACGCCCTCCAGCTCGTGCGGCCCCTCCCCCGGGTCGGCCTCCCCCAGGGCGGCGTTGACGGCGTGGACGCGGCCGGTGAAGCCGCTGTCCAGGAGGTTGCGCAGCACGGCCCGGCCGACCCCGCCGGAGGTGCGGCCGGCGCCGATCACGGCGACGGAGCCGGGGGTGAGCAGCCGCTGTACGGAGCGGGCCTCGGCGCGCTGTTCGCGGGCGCGCTGGACGGCGAGTGAGCGGTCGGTGGGCTCCAGGTCGAGGTGGAGGCGGACGGCGCCGTCCTCGAAGCTGCGCTTCTGGGTGTAGCCGGCGTCCGTGAACACCTTGATCATCTTGGTGTTGGCGGGCAGCACCTCGGCCGCGAACCGCCGGATCCCGCGCTCGCGCGCGACCGCCGCGATGTGCTCCAGGAGGGCGGAGGCGACCCCGCGGCCCTGGTGCGCGTCCTGGACCAGGAAGGCCACCTCGGCCTCGTCGGCGGGAAAGGAGGCCGGCCGGCCGTCGGGGGTGATCCGGTCGTAGCGCACGGTGGCGATGAACTCGCCGCCCACGGTCGCGGCGAGGCCGACCCGGTCCACGAAGTCGTGGTGGGTGAAGCGGTGCACGTCCTTCGCGGAGAGCCGTGGGTAGGGCGCGAAGAAGCGGTAGTACTTCGACTCGTCCGAGACCTGCTCGTAGAAGCTGACGAGACGCTCGGCGTCGTCGGTGGTGATCGGGCGGATGCGCGCGGTGCCGCCGTCCCTCAGGACCACGTCCGCTTCCCAGTGGTCGGGGTACGCGTGCTCCGGCTGTTCGGGCTGTTCCGACGCGCTCTGCATGGGGAAAGCGTACGGCCGGGGTACGACAGTGACACCGGTTGCGTGTGAGAGACTGGTCTAGACAACCGCTGAATGTTGAAGGGCTACCACCATGGCTGAGCGCCGCGTCAACGTCGGCTGGGCCGAGGGCCTGCACGCCCGCCCCGCCTCCATCTTCGTCCGTGCCGCCACGGCCTCCGGCGTCCCCGTGACGATCGCCAAGGCCGACGGCAACCCGGTCAACGCCGCGTCCATGCTCGCGGTGCTCGGCCTGGGCGCGCAGGGCGGCGAGGAGATCGTGCTCGCGTCGGACGCCGACGGCGCCGAGGCCGCGCTCGACCGCCTGGCGAGGCTGGTCGCCGAGGGTCTCGACGAGCTCCCCGAGACCGTCTGACCCGCCCGACCCGTCTGGCCCGATCCTCCCCGTCCTCCCCGGCGGCGGATCGGAGAAGAGCCGCGCCCACCGGTCATCCGGCTGGTGCGGCTCTTTTCCGTCGGCGCGACTTCGGTCATCACGACTTCGGTCATCGCGACTTCAGTCGTCGCGAGGAATATCGACGGAAATTGATTTCGGGCAGCCCGGAACAGGGCTCGTCGAATTACCCGCCTCTTTGTATACGGCGGGCACGTTAATTCCGTGCTCCCGCATTGTTTACGGCATGTTGCGAAACCCTCACACGGGTCCGCTCCGGATGTTTCAGCCGGAGCCGCGGCGCCGCCCGCTCCACGTGCAGCGCGGTGAGCGCGCGGGCCCGCTCGGCGTCGCCGCGCGCGACGGCGTCCACGATCGCGCCGTGCTCGGCCCAGGAGTCCGCGGGCCGTTCGGCCGGCTCGGTCGCGTACATCCAGGCGATCTTCTGCCGCAGCTGGGAGAGCAGCGCGGTGAGCGGCGGGCTGCCGGACGCCTGCGCCAGGGTCTCGTGGAACCAGCCGTCGAGTGCGCGCAGGTCCTCGCTCCGGCCGTGCCGGGCCCGCTCCTGACCCAGCCTGACCAGGCCGCGCAGCACCTTGAGGTGGGCCTCGGTGCGACGCTGGGCGGCCCGGTGGGCGCCGAGGGGTTCGAGCAGGGAGCGCATGTCGAGGAGGTCGGCGGCCTCCTGCTCGCCCGGTTCGGCGACCTGGGCGCCGGCGTGCCGACGGGTGACGACGAAGCCCTCGGACTCCAGGGTGCGCAGTGCCTCGCGGACCGGGACGCGGGAGACCCCGTAGCGGCGGGCGAGCTGTTCCTCCGTCAGTCTGGCGCCCCGCGCGTACACACCGGAGACGATGTCGTCCCGGATCGCCGTGCATACCGACTGCGCGGGAATGCGCATGTCCGACCTCCGCTTTTCTCCGCGCTAAACCCCGTCGGGCGGCGCCTGTCCGGTGACTCTATTGCAGGACGCGGGAATTTCCGATGCCGACCGGTAATTCAGGGACGAAAAAGGCCCCGGCTCGTTCGAGCCGGGGCTTCTTCGCGCTGAGCGGGGAGACGGACGTCAGACGTCGACGCCGCGGGCGCGCAGGTACGCGACGGGGTCGATGTCCGAGCCGTACTCGGGGCTGGTACGGGCCTCGAAGTGGAGGTGCGGGCCCGTGGAGTTGCCGGAGGAGCCGGAGACGCCGATCTGCTCGCCGGGGGTGACCTTCTGGCCGACGTGCACCCGGATGGCGGACAGGTGGCCGTACTGGGTGTACGTGCCGTCGTTCATCCGGATGACGATGTTGTTGCCGTACGCGCCGCCCCAGCCGGCCTCGACGACGGTGCCGGAGCCGACGGAGACGACCGTCGTGCCGTAGGCGGCGTGGAAGTCGATGCCGGAGTGGTGGCCGGAGGACCAGAGCGAGCCGCCGGTGTTGTAGCCGGTGGAGACGTACGAGTGGGCGACGGGGGCCTGGAAGGAGTTCAGGCGCTTGCGCTCGGCCTCGCGGGCGGCGCGCTCCTTGGCCTCGCGGATCTCCTTGGCGCGGGCCTCGGCCTTGCGCTTCGCCTCGGCGGCGGCCTTGACGCGGGCGGCGGCCTCGAAGGCCTGCTTCTCCTGGGCGGCGGCCTGGGCGTCGACGTGCTCGGTGAGGGACTCCTCGGTGATCACCTGGGTGAGACCGGTGTCCTCAGGGGAGGGGCTCTCCGTGTCGGCGGCGAGCGCCGGGGAGGCGAGGGTGCCGATGACGCCGGTGGTGGCGAGCGTCGCCACGCCGGCGATGCCCGCGCCACGGCGCGTCAGACGGCTCGGACCACGATGCTTCCCGGTGGCACGGGTGAACGCCATGAAGTGGCTGATCCTTTCCTTCCCTCTCGCCTACCGGGTTAGCTGACGGGTTCGGAGCAGGAAGGTCTCCTACGGGCCCCTCCGCGCGGAGCGAAGGCGTCCGATTCACCCCAGGGACTTCGAGTGGGTCCCCGGCTCCCCAGGCTCGCGCCTTGCGGGGACTCGGCGATGACTGTCCGTTCGCCGCGGGTGCGGCGTCGTGCAACGGGCGAACAGTCGCGTCGACGCTAGGCGGATCTTCAGTCAATCGCCAAACAGACGCGCCAGTTTGTAAGACTTGCCACAGGTCATTCAGCAACACTCGCCCGCAATACGGACAAATGACGAGGACCCTGACGAACCAGGTCGTCAGGGTCCTCGTGACGAGGGCTCAATCAGCCGGTGACCACGGTCACTTCACCGATGCCGAGCGCCCGCACCGGCTCCTCGATCTGCGAGGCGTCGCCGACCAGGACGGTGACCAGCCGGTCCACCGGGAAGGCGTTGACCACGGCCGCGGTCGCCTCCACCGTGCCGGTCTCGGCCAGGCGCGCGTACAGGTGCGCCTGGTAGTCGTCCGGGAGGTGCTGCTCGACCTGGTCGGCCAGCGTGCCCGCGACGGAGGCGGCGGTCTCGTACTTCAGCGGGGCGACACCCACCAGGTTCTGCACGGCCACGTCGCGCTCGGCGTCGGTGAGACCCTCGGCGGCCAGGGTGCGCAGCACCTTCCACAGGTCATCAAGTGCCGGGCCGGTGTTCGGGGTGTCCACCGAGCCGCTGATGGCGAGCATCGACGCGCCGTGGCCCGCGGCGTCCGAGCGCAGCACCTGGCCGAAGGCGCGCACGCCGTACGTGTAGCCCTTCTCCTCGCGCAGCACGCGGTCCAGGCGGGAGGTGAGGGTGCCGCCGAGGCAGTACGTGCCGAGCACCTGGGCCGGCCAGACCCGGTCGTGGCGGTCTGCGCCGACGCGGCCGATGAGCAGCTGCGTCTGGACGGCGCCCGGGCGGTCCACGATGACGACCCGGCCGGTGTCGTCGGCCGTGATGGGCGCCATGGGGCGCGGCGCGGCCGGCGCGCCGGTCCAGACGCCGAGGGTCTCGGCGAGCACCTGGTCCAGGTCGACGTCAGTGAGGTCGCCGACGACCACGGCGGTGGCCGCGGCCGGCCGCACGTGCGCGTCGTAGAAGGCGCGGACGGCGGCGGCGTCGATCGCCTCGACGGTCTCCTCGGTGCCCTGGCGGGGCCGGGACATCCGCGAGGAGGCCGGGAACAGCTCCTTGGAGAGCTGCTTGGCGGCCCGGCGGCCCGGGTTGGCCGTCTCGTGCGGGATCTCGTCGAGCCGGTTGCGCACCAGGCGCTCGACCTCGGACTTGGCGAACGCCGGGGCGATCAGCGCCTCGGCGAGCAGGCCGAGGCCCTTGGACAGCCGGGAGACCGGGACCTCCAGGGAGACCCGTACGCCGGGGTGGTCGGCGTGCGCGTCGAGGGTGGCGCCGCAGCGCTCCAGCTCGGCGGCGTACTCCTCGGCGGAGCGCTGGTCGGTGCCCTCGGACAGCGCCCGGGCCATGATCGTGGCGACGCCGTCGAGCCCCTCGGGCTCGGCGTCCAGCGGGGCGTCGAGGAAGATCTCGACGGCCACCACCTGCTGGCCGGGGCGGTGGCAGCGCAGCACGGTCAGGCCGTTGTCGAGCGCGCCGCGCTCCGGGGCCGGGAAGGCCCAGGGCTTGGCGATGCCCGGCTGGGGCTGCGGGTGGAAGTCCATGCTCGTCAAAGACGCGGCAGCGTCGGTCACTGCTCCGCTCCCTCTTCCTCGTCGCTGTGGTCGGCTTCGTCGGCCTGGCCCACGGGCTCGTAGACCAGGACGGCGCGGTTGTCCGGGCGCAGCCGGGCCTTGGCGACCTCCTGCACCTCCTCGGCGGTGATGTCGAGGACCCGGTCGACGGCGGTCAGCGCCAGCTGCGGGTCGCCGAACAGCACCGCGTACCGGCACAGTTCGTCGGCGCGGCCGGCGACCGTGCCGAGCCGGTCCAGCCACTCGCGCTCCAACTGGGCCTGGGCGCGCTCCATCTCCTCGGGCGTCGGGCCCTCGGCCGCGAACCGGGCCAGCTCCTCGTCGACGGCCGCCTCGATCTGCGGCACCTCGACGCCGCCGGACGTCTTGACGTCCAGCCAGCCGAGCGAGGGCGCGCCGGACAGCCGCAGCAGGCCGAAGCCGGCGGTGACGGCCGTGCGGTCGCGGCGGACCAGCCGGTTGTGCAGCCGGGAGGACTCGCCGCCGCCGAGGACGGTGAGGGCCAGGTCGGCCGCGTCGCACGCGCGCGTGCCGTCGTGGGGCAGCCGGTAGGCGGCCATCATGGCGCGGGCCGGGACCTCCTCCTCGACGACCTGGCGCAGCTGCTCGCCGATGACCTCGGGCAGCTCGCCGGAGCGCGGCTCGGGCTTGCCGTCGTGGCCGGGGATGGAGCCGAAGTACTTCTCGATCCAGGCGAGGGTCTGCTCCGGGTCGATGTCGCCGACGACCGAGAGGACCGCGTTGTTGGGCGCGTAGTACGTACGGAAGAAGTTCCGCGCGTCCTCCAGCGTGGCGGCGTCGAGGTCGGCCATGGAGCCGATCGGCGTGTGGTGGTACGGGTGGCCCTCGGGGTACGCGAGGGCGGTGAGGCGCTCGAACGCGGTGCCGTACGGCACGTTGTCGTAGCGCTGGCGGCGCTCGTTCTTGACGACGTCGCGCTGGTTCTCCATGGACTCGTCGTCCAGGGCGGCGAGCAGCGAGCCCATGCGGTCCGCCTCCAGCCAGAGCGCGAGCTCCAGCTGGTGGGCGGGCATGGTCTCGAAGTAGTTGGTGCGCTCGAAGCTCGTCGTGCCGTTGAGCGAGCCGCCGGCACCCTGCACCAGCTCGAAGTGCCCGTTGCCGTGGACCTGCTTCGAGCCCTGGAACATCAGGTGCTCGAAGAGGTGGGCGAGGCCGGTGCGGCCCTTGATCTCGTGGCGCGAGCCGACGTCGTACCAGAGGCAGACCGCGGCGACCGGGGTCAGGTGGTCCTCGGAGAGCACGACGCGCAGGCCGTTGGACAGCCGGTGCTCGGTCGCTGTCAGGCCGCCGGAGCCGGCCGAGGCCGTGGCCGTGTGACCCATGGGCATGTACGTCCCTTCGATCGCTGTGCGGAAAGTGCGGAGCGGAAAAGTCCTGCCACTGTATGCAAGCGCGCCGCCACCTGGCGAAGTTCCCGCCCGCTTCGGATGTCCCTCTTCCGGGTCGAGGTCGGCGTTGTCGGTGGCACGGTCCACAATGGTCCGCGTCAGATCAACCCTTGTTGGTGAAGGAGCCGCAGCCGCGATGGCCCGCCGCAGCACGAAGACACCGCCGCCGGACGACGCGTTCGAGGAGCGAATCCTCGACATCGACGTCGTCGACGAGATGCAGGGCTCCTTCCTCGAGTACGCGTACTCGGTGATCTACTCGCGCGCCCTGCCCGACGCCCGCGACGGCATGAAGCCCGTGCAGCGCCGCATCGTCTACCAGATGAGCGAGATGGGCCTGCGGCCCGAGCGCGGCTTCGTCAAGTGCGCCCGCGTCGTCGGCGAGGTCATGGGCAAGCTGCACCCGCACGGCGACGCGTCGATCTACGACGCGATGGTGCGCATGGCGCAGCCGTTCTCGATGCGGCTGCCGCTGGTCGACGGCCACGGCAACTTCGGCTCGCTCGGCAACGACGACCCGCCGGCCGCCATGCGGTACACGGAGTCGAGGATGGCCCCGGCCGCGCTCCTCATGACGGAGTCCATCGACGAGGACACCGTCGACTTCGCGCCGAACTACGACGGCCAGGAGCAGGAGCCGGTCGCGCTGCCCGCCGCGTACCCGAACCTGCTGGTCAACGGCGCCTCCGGGATCGCGGTAGGCATGGCGACCAACATGCCGCCGCACAACCTGGGCGAGGTCATCGCGGCCGCCCGCCATCTGATCCGCCACCCGAACGCGGACCTGGAAGCGCTGATGCGCTTCGTGCCCGGCCCGGACCTGCCGACCGGCGGCCGGATCGTCGGCCTGTCCGGCATCCGGGACGCGTACGAGTCGGGCCGCGGCACCTTCAAGATCCGCGCGACGACCACCATCGAGACCGTGACGGCCCGCCGCAAGGGCATCATCGTCACCGAACTGCCCTTCACGGTCGGCCCCGAGAAGGTCATCTCCAAGATCAAGGACCTCGTCGGCTCGAAGAAGCTCCAGGGCATCGCCGACGTCAAGGACCTCACCGACCGCAACCACGGCCTGCGCCTGGTCATCGAGGTGAAGAACGGCTTCGTGCCGGAGGCCGTCCTGGAGCAGCTCTACAAGCTGACGCCCATGGAGGAGTCCTTCGGCATCAACAACGTGGCGCTGGTCGACGGCCAGCCGCTCACGCTGGGCCTCAAGGAGCTCCTGGAGGTCTACCTCGACCACCGCTTCGACGTGGTCCGGCGGCGCTCCGAGTTCCGTCGCGGCAAGCGGCGCGACCGGCTCCACCTGGTGGAGGGCCTGCTCGTCGCGCTGATCGACATCGACGAGGTCATCCGGCTGATCCGGGAGAGCGAGAACTCCGCGGAGGCCAAGGCGCGCCTGATGGAGCGCTTCTCGCTGAGCGAGATCCAGACGCAGTACATCCTGGACACCCCGCTGCGCCGGCTCACCAAGTTCGACCGTCTGGAGCTGGAGAGCGAGCGCGACCGGCTCACCACGGAGATCGAGGAGCTGACCCGGATCCTGGAGTCCGACGCGGAACTGCGCAAGCTGGTGTCGGCGGAGCTGGCGGCGGTCGCCAAGAAGTTCGGCACCGACCGGCGCACGGTCCTCCTGGAGTCGGCGGGCGCGCCGGTCGCGGCCACGTCCCTGGAGGTCGCGGACGACCCGTGCCGGGTGCTGCTCTCCTCCACGGGCCTGCTCGCCCGTACGGTCACCGAGGCGCTGCCGGCCGTGCACGACGGCAAGCGGGCCAAGCACGACGTGATCGTCTCCTCGGTGGCCGCCACCCAGCGCGGCGACATCGGCGTGGTGACCTCGGCCGGCCGGCTGCTGCGGGTCGCCGTGATCGACCTGCCCCAGCTGCCGGACACGGCCGCCGCGCCGAACCTGGCGGGCGGGGCGCAGCTGTCGGAGTTCGTCTCCCTGGAGGCGGACGAGACGGTGCTGTGTCTGACCACCCTCGACGAGGAGTCGCCCGGCCTGGCCCTCGGCACCCTGCAGGGCGTGGTCAAGCGCGTGGTGCCGGACTACCCGGCGAACAAGGACGAGCTGGAGGTCATCACCCTCAAGGACGGTGACCGGATCGTCGGCGCGACCGAGCTGCGCACCGGCGAGGAGGACCTGGTGTTCATCACCTCCGACGCCCAGCTGCTGCGCTACCCGGCCTCCCAGGTCCGGCCGCAGGGCCGTCCGGCCGGCGGCATGGCGGGCATCAAGCTGAGCGCGGGCGCCGAGGTCATCTCGTTCACCGCGGTGGACCCGGCGGCGGACGCGGTGGTGTTCACGGTGGCCGGTTCGACGGGCACGCTCGACGCCGGCGCGGCCACCTCGGCCAAGCTGACCCCGTTCGACCAGTACCCGCGCAAGGGCCGCGCGACCGGCGGTGTGCGCTGCCAGCGCTTCCTGAAGGGCGAGGACGTCCTGGTGCTGGCCTGGGCGGGCGCCACCCCGGCCCGTGCCGCACAGAAGAACGGCACGCCTGTGGAGCTCCCGGAGCCGGACCCGCGCCGCGACGGCTCGGGCACGCCGCTGGCGCAGCCGGTGGATGTGCTCGCCGGCCCGATCGGCTAGCGGGCTCGCCCTTTCCCGTACGAACGCCCCCTGTCCCGCGTGATCGCGAGGGACAGGGGGCGTCGTTGTTTCCGGGGTGGGTACGGGTCGGGGCCGGCCCGTCAGGAGCGGTCGGGCGCGTACGTCGCCTCGATGCCGGCGATGATCAGCCGCAGCCCCTCCTCGAAGCGGTCGTCGTAGTCGGCGAAGAGCTCCGCGCCGGCCGCGGCCGCGAGCGGGTAGTCCGCGAGCCGCTGGGCGCGCTGCTCGACGTCGAAGCCCTCGCGGGGCTCGCCGGGCACCGGCTCGGTGCCCTGCTCCTCCGTGACGAAGCCCAGGGTGAACATGTACGCCGTGGTGCTGGCCCGCACCGCCTCGCGCAGCGAGAAGCCCGCGTCGACGAGCGCGCCGAGCTGGTGCTCCATGTCGGCGGCGAAGTCGGTGCCGGTGAAGCGGGCGCCGCTGTAGACCTTGGCGCCGTCGCGGTAACGCAGCAGCCCGGCACGCAGGCCGCGGTTGGCGGCGAGGAGCCGCTCCTGCCAGGTCAGCTCGCCGTCCGGCCGGGCCGCCGGGTCGGCGACCATCCGCCGGTACATCACGGTCGCCATCTCGTCGAGCAGCGCCTGCTTGTTCTTGAAGTGCCAGTAGAGCGCGGGCGCCTGGACGTTCAGCTCCTGGGCGATCGCGCGCAGCGTCAGCCCGTCGAGGCCGCGCTCGTTCAGCAGGCGCAGGGCGGTCTCCGCCACCGTCTCTGGTTCCAGCCGGGTCGTCTTCTTGGTCGCCACGCCGCCACGTTATCCCCTTGACAACTTAACAGCGTTAAGGAACTCTGGGCATGACGGCACTTAACAACGTTAAGGAACGGCAGGACGGCATGGACACGAGGATGGACACCGGCATGGACACGGACGTGCTGATCGCCGGAGCGGGGCCCACCGGACTCGTGCTCGCGATCGACCTGGCCCGCCGGGGCGTGCGCGCCCTGCTCGTCGAGAAGGCGGACCGGCTCTTTCCCGGCTCGCGCGGCAAGGGACTCCAGCCGCGCAGCCAGGAGGTGCTCGACGACCTCGGCCTGCTGCCCGCGATCCACGCGGCGGGCGCGCTCTATCCGCGGATGCTGCGCTGGGAGGGCGCCGAGCGGCAGGGCGAGTGGGACATGATGGAGCGCGCGGAGCCGACCGAGCGGATCCCGTACGCGAACACGCTGCTCATCCCGCAGTCACGCACCCAGGAGCTGCTCCACGCGCGCCTGGCCGAGCTGGGCGGCGAAATCCGCTTCGGCACCGAGCTCACCGGCTTCCGTCAGTCCGCCCAGGGAGTCGAGGCAGAGCTCAGCGGAGGTGGAGCGGCGCGCGAGACGGTGCGGGCGGCCTACCTCGTGGCGGCCGACGGCGGGCGCTCCACGGTCCGCAGGGCGCTCGGCATCGGGATGACGGGCGAGACCGTCGACCCGCGTCCGATGCTCGTCGCCGATGTCCGGCTCTCGCCCGAGGCGGTCACCGACCGCGGCAACTGGCACATCTGGCCCACGGCGCAGGGCGGCGGGGTGGCGCTGTGCCCGCTGCCAGGCGGGGACCAGTTCCAGCTGATCGCCGGCTTCGAGGAGGAGACGGCCGTCGTGGACACCGCGCCCGAGGCGGTCCGCGCGCTGCTCGCCGCACGCACCCCGCTCGCCGCGGAGGACGTCGTCGAGGTGGTGTGGGCCTCGGACTTCCGCGCCCGGGCGGCGATGGCGGACCGCTTCCGTGCGGGCCGGGTCTTCCTCGCGGGCGACGCGGCCCATGTCCACTCCCCCGCGGGCGGGCAGGGCCTCAACACCGGCATCCAGGACGCCTACAACCTGGGCTGGAAGCTCGGCCAGGTGCTGCGGCACGGCGCCCCGGCCACGCTGCTCGACTCGTACGAGGCCGAGCGGCTGCCCGTCGCCGCCGGTGTCCTCGGCATCAGCACCCGCATCCACCGGGCGAGCGCGGAGGGCGAGAACACCCAGCGCGGCGAGGAGGTCCAGCAGCTCGGCCTCGGCTACCGGGACTCGTCGCTCGCCGTGGAGACGCGGGCCGGGCTCGCCGAGGGCGCGCTGCGCGCGGGCGACCGGGCGCCGGACGGCCCGTACGGCGACGGCAGCCGCCTCTTCGACCTCTTCCGGGGCCCGCACTTCACCCTGCTCGCGGTCGGCGCCGAGCTCCCGGCCCGGCCCCTGGCGTCCGCGCACATACGCACGGCCCGGATCGCCGCGTACGAGGCGTACGGCACCGGGCTCTTCCTGATCCGCCCGGACGGCTACGTGGGCTGGGCCGGCGCGACCCACGACGGCCTGGACGCCTATCTGGCCGCGGTGGGCGCCGCGCCCGCACCGGTGACCGCCCGGAGCTAGGGGGCCGCCAGCTCGTCGGGCTCGCCACCGTCCTCGCCCGGCCGGCGCACGTACCGCAGCACACCCCACATGCTGTGCTCCTCGGGCGTGTCCTCCGGGCCGTTCTGCTCGCAGCCGGCGAGTTCCTTGCGCAGGCCGGCGGCGTCGACGCCACTGCCGATCAGGACGAGCTGGGTGAGCCGTTCCTCGCCGGCCGGCCAGGGCTCGGGGTAGAAGCGCAGGAAGCGCCCGACGGCGTGGACGCCGTAGCGGTGGTCCGGGTCGGCCGTGCCGAAGTCGACGAATCCCTTGATCCGGTAGAGGCCCTCGGGACGCGAGTCCAGGAAGGCCATCAGGCGGCGCGGGTGCAGCGGGACCGACGTGCCCAGGGAGACGGTGTCGTAGTGGGCGTGCGGGTGCGCGTGCGGGTCGTCGTCGCCGTAGAGGACGTCCTCGATGGACATCTGCCCGGCGATCTCGCCGTCCGGGACCACCCGGTCGAAGAGCAGCTCGGGGTCGATCCGCCCGTGCGCGGCCTCGACGACCGCCGCCCGCGGCGCGAGCCCGGTGACCGTCTCCCGTACGGCCCGCAGCTCCTCCGCCGCCACCCGGTCGATCTTGTTGACGACGACCAGGTCGGCGACGGCGAGGTGCCGGTCGGTCTCCGGGTGGCGGATGCGGGTGGCGGTGAACTCGGCCGCGTCGACCACCTCGACCAGGCCGCCGTACACGATCCGCTCGTTGTCGCTGGCCAGGACCATGCGGACGAGCTCCTGCGGCTCGGCCAGTCCGCTGGCCTCGATGACGATCACGTCGAGCCGCAGCTCGGGGCGGGTCAGCACCTCCAGGTACTCGTCGAGCTCGCTCGCGTCCACCGCGCAGCACAGGCAGCCGTTGCCCAGCGAGACGGTCGAGCCGACCTGGCCGGCCACCGTCATGGCGTCGATGCCGATGTCGCCGAAGTCGTTGACCATGACCCCGATCCGCGTCCCGCGCGCGCTGCGCAGCAGCTGGTTGAGCAGGGTGGTCTTCCCCGCCCCGAGAAACCCGGCCAGGACGACGACGGGAATCTGCTGGGTGCTCAAGGGTCATGCCTCCGGACGTCGGTGCGTGCGCGTGCGAAGCCCCCAGGATAGGCAGGCGCCACCTGGGGACCCGGGCCCACCGCGGATCCCACGGGAGATCCGGGCGCCACCGGGAATCCGGGCCCCACCGGGGATCCGGGCCGGGGCGTCGGCCCGGGCGGAGGCGCCGTTTCCGGAGGCAACACTTCCGGTCGGTGCCCTCGTCCCCGTACCGTTTCCGCCATGACCCCCGCATCCACCGCCCCTGCGCGGCCGCCCGTCCGCCGGCGCAGGTTCGGGTGGCCGCGGCGGATGTTCTCGCAGGTCCTGCTGATGCAGCTGGCCATCGCGGCCGGGGTGACGGTGCTCGCCACCGGGCTGTTCCTGGCGCCGCTCAGCGCCCAGCTGGACGACCAGGCCATGCGCCGGGCCCTCGCCATCGCGGAGACCGCAGCGACCCCGCGGACGGCCGCCGCGGTGACGAGCACACCGCCCTCCGCGCGGGGCCCGGTGCAGACCGAGGCCGAGCGGATCCGGCGCTCCACCGGCGCCGAGTACGTGGTGGTCATGGACACCCGCGGGGTGCGCTGGTCGCACCCGGACGCCGAGCGGATCGGCGAGGTCGTCTCCACCGACCCGAGCGACGTGCTCGCCGGCCATCAGGTGATGGAGATCGACAGCGGCACGCTGGGCCGCTCCGCCCGGGGCAAGGCGCCGCTGCGCGACGAGCACGGCGAGATCGTCGGCGCGGTGTCGGTGGGCATCGAGTACGACAGCGTGCGCGACCGGCTCGTGGCCGCGATCCCCGGGCTGCTCCGGTACGCCGGCGGCGCCCTGGCGGCCGGCGCGCTAGCCGCGTACCTGATCTCCCGCCGCCTCCAGCGGCAGACCCACGACCTGGCCTTCTCCGACATCTCGGCGCTGCTCGCCGAGCGCGAGGCGATGCTGCACGGTATCCGCGAGGGCGTCGTGGCCCTCGACAGGAACGGTCGGATCCGGCTGCTGAACGACGAGGCGCAGCGACTGCTCGGGCTCGGACCAGAGGCCACCGGGCGGCCTCTGGAGGAGGTGCTCGGCGCGGGCCGCACCGCCGACGTGCTCGCGGGCCGCGCCACCGGCGAGGACCTGCTGACCGTGCGCGGCGGCCGGGTGCTGATCGCCAACCGCATGCCCACGGACGACGGCGGCGCCGTCGCCACCCTCCGCGACCGCACCGAGCTGGAACGGCTCGGCCGCGAGCTGGACTCCACCCGCGGTCTGATCGACGCGCTGCGCGCCCAGGACCACGAGCACGCCAACCGGATGCACACCCTCCTCGGGCTCCTGGAGCTGGAGATGCACGAGGAGGCGGTGGAATTCGTCAACGAGGTGGTCGGCGTGCACCGCGCGACCGCCGAGCAGGTCACCGAGAAGGTCCACGACCCGCTGCTCGCCGCGCTCCTCGTCGGCAAAGCCACTGTCGCCGCCGAGCGGGGCGTCTCGCTGCGCGTCGCGCCCGGCTCGCTGCTCCCGGACCGGCTCGTCGACCCGCGCGAGCTGGTCACGGTCGTCGGCAACCTGGTCGACAACGCGCTGGACGCCGCCTCCGGCACGCCGCACGCGCGCGTGGAGGTCGATCTGCGCACCCAGGGGCGGACGGTCGTCCTCCGGGTCACCGACAGTGGCCCCGGCGTGCCCGACGAGCGGCGCGAGCTGATCTTCACGGAGGGGTGGAGCACCAAGGAGCCGCCGGCGCACGGCAAGCGCGGGCTCGGGCTCGCCCTGGTCCGCCGGCTCGCGGAGCGCCAGGGCGGCAGCGCCACGGTCGGCACCGGCGCGGACGGCGGCGCGGAGTTCACGGTGATTCTGCCGGAGGCGCTGGGCGACGCGACCGGCGCACTGAACCCCACCGGTGCGCTGGGCGACGCGGCCGGTGCACTGGGCGACGCGGCCGGTCCCGGGCACGACGCGGCCGATCCCGGGCAGGGCGTGGCCGGTGCCGGGCAGGGCGTGGCCGGTGCCGGGCAGGGCGTGGCCGGTGCCGAGGGGCCGCTCGCGCCCCTGGCCCTGACCGGCGAGGAGGAGGCGCGATGAACGCCGTGATCGGCGTCCTCGTCGTCGACGACGACGTCCATGTGGCGCGGATCAACGCCGCGTACGTGGAGAAGGTGCCCGGTTTCCGGGTGGCGGGCATCGCCCACTCGGCGGCCGAGGCCCTGGCCCGGCTCACCGGACTCGCCGAGGCAGGCACCCCGGCGGATCTGATCCTGCTCGACCACTACCTCCCGGACGGCACTGGTCTCGCGGTGGTACGGGAGCTGCGCGCCCTCGGCCGGCCGTGCGACGTGATCATGGTGACGGCGGCCCGTGACGTGGCCACCGTCCAGGCGGCCATGCGGCAGGGAGCGCTCCAGTACCTGGTGAAACCGTTCAGCTTCGCCGGACTGCGCGCCAAGCTGGAGGCGTACGCGGCGCTGCGGCGCACCCTCGAAGGCGGCGGCGAGGCGGAACAGGCCGAGGTCGACCGGATCTTCGGCGCGCTCTCCGCGGTCGCCGTCGCACCGGAGCTGCCGAAGGGCCACTCCCCCACCACGGCCGAGCTGGTGCGGCAGGTGCTGCTCGCGGCCGAGGGGCCGCTGTCGGCACAGGAGATCGCCGAGCGGGCCGGGGTGAGCCGGCAGACCGCCCAGCGGTATCTCAAGCTCCTGGAGCGGACCGGCCGGGTGCGGCTCTCGCTGAAGTACGGCGAGACGGGCCGCCCCGAGCACCGGTACGCGTGGGCCTCCTCGGCCACGCGCTGATCCGGCAGAACTCGCTTCCGGGCCCGCTCAGACCGCGCCCGCCCCGGTGAGCGCCCGGACCTCGGTCTCGGCGTGCCTGGCCTCGTCCGGCGGCTCGGCCGAGGTGACCGTACCGACCCAGCCCGCGAGGAAGCCGAGCGGGATGGAGACCACGCCCGGGTTCTGCAGCGGGAAGAGCTGGAAGTCGACCCCGGGGAAGAGCGATTCGGGGCTGCCGGAGACGACCGGCGAGACGAGGACGAGCAGGACGGCGGGGACCAGCCCGCCGTAGACGGACCAGACCGCGCCCTTGGTGGTGAACCGCCGCCAGAACAGCGAGTAGAGCAGCGCGGGCAGGTTCGCGGAGGCGGCCACGGCGAACGCGAGGCCGACGAGGAAGGCCACGTTGAGGTCGCGGGCGAGCAGCCCGAGGCCGATCGCGGCGATCCCGATGCCGCCGGCGGCGACCCGGGCGACCGTCACCTCGCTGTACTGCCTGGCGTGCCGGCGGCGCAGCGTCGCGTAGAGGTCGTGGGCGACCGACGCGGAGGAGGCGAGGGTGATGCCGGCGACCACCGCGAGGATGGTGGCGAAGGCGACGGCCGCGACGACGGCGAAGAGGACGGTGCCGCCGGTGGAGCCCGCTCCGCCGCCGAGGTCGAGGGCGAGCAGCGGTACGGCGGTGTTGCCGGCGGCGTTGGAGGCGCGGACCGTGTCGGGGCCGACCAGGGCCGCGGCGCCGAAGCCGAGCACGATCGTCATCAGGTAGAAGCCGCCGATGAGGCCGATGGACCAGACGACGGAGCGGCGGGCGGCCCGTGCGGTGGGCACCGTGTAGAAGCGGGACAGGATGTGCGGGAGTCCCGCGGTGCCGAGCACGAGGGCGAGGCCGAGGCTGACGAAGTCGAGGCGGGCGGTCCAGTCGCCGCCGTAGCGCAGTCCGGGAGCCAGGAAGGCAGTGCCGTGGCCGCTGCGTTCGGCGGCGGTGGTGAGCAGTTGTCCGAAGTCGCCGTGGAAGCGGACCAGGACGAGCACGGTGAGGGCGATCGTGCCGGCCATGAGCAGCACGGCCTTGACGATCTGGATCCAGGTGGTGGCCCGCATGCCGCCGAGCGACACGTAGACGACCATGAGCGCGCCGACCCCGATCACCGTCCAGGCGCGGGCGGCTGCGCTCGTGCCGCCGAGCAGCAGGGCGACCAGGCTGCCCGCGCCGACCATCTGGGCCACCAGGTAGAGCACCGAGACGGTCACGGAGGAGGCGCCTGCGGCGATCCGGACGGGTCGCTCGGTCATCCGGGCGGCGACGACGTCGGCGAGGGTGAAGCGGCCGCAGTTGCGCACGAGTTCGGCGACCAGCATCAGCACGACGAGCCAGGCGACCAGGAACCCGACGGAGTAGAGCATGCCGTCGTAGCCGAAGAGGGTGATCAGGCCGGAGATGCCCAGGAAGGAGGCGGCCGACATGTAGTCGCCCGCGATGGCGAATCCGTTCTCCATGGGCGAGAAGAGCCGGCCTCCGGCGTAGAACTCCTCGGCGGAGCCCTGCCGGTCGCGGCTGACCCAGGTGGTGATCGCCAGGGTGGCCGCGATGAAGACGCTGAACAGGACGAGCGCCAGGGTCTGGTGTCCGCCGGTCGTCTGGTCCGCGGTCATCGCCGCACCCCCCGGGTCATCTCCTGGGTGTCCCAGCGCAGTTCGAGGGCGGCCTGGTCCCGGCGCAGCCGGGCGTGCCGGGCATAGGCCCAGGTGAGCAGGAAGGTGGTCGCGAACTGGCCGAGCCCGGCGACCATGGCGACGTTGACCGCGCCGGCGACGGGGCGGGCCATCAGGCCGGGAGCGGCGGTGGCGGCGATGACGTACGCCAGGTACCAGAGCAGGAAGGCGAGCGAGGCCGGGAAGACGAAGCGGCGGTATCGGCGGCGCACCTCCTGGAAGGCGGGGCTCCGCTGGACCTCCAGATAGACGTCCGCAGCGGTGTGGACCCGGGCCTGGGCGGCCGGGGCCTGCTGGCGGGGGACGGTGCCGGCCGCCGGCCCCTCCCCGTCATGCTCGCCCCAGCCGGCAGCGAGCTCGTCGTACCAGGGGTCGTCGATCCGCACCGTCGCGGGATCGTGCCCGTCCTGCTTCTCCACCGGTGAACTCTCCTTGTCAGCGAACCGTTTCGGCCGCGTGCCCAAGGATGGACAGACTGGGCGGATACCGGACTCTTCTCCCGCCTTCTTCACCCCATCAGGTGACGGCATCCCGGGAATGACTGACTGGCCCGTCCGACAGTCGTATCGGGCGGGCCGGTCGGCCGGGGCTCAGGGCGAAGGCCCGGAGCGGGAGTTCGGAGCGGAGGCTCGGAGCCGGGGCTCAGGCGGAGGCCCGGAGCGCGGGTTCGGGCAGGAGACGGGAAGGAGACCGGCCGGCGTCCGGGTCAGGCGTCGATGCGCGAGCGGTCCAGGGTCGCCGCGGAGCTGGTGATGAACTCCTTGCGCGGGGCCACGTCGTTGCCCATGAGGAGGTCGAAGACCTGCTCGGCCGCCTCCAGGTCGCCGATGTTGATCCGGCGCAGGGTGCGGTGGCGCGGGTCCATGGTGGTCTCGGCCAGCTGGTCGGCGTCCATCTCGCCGAGGCCCTTGTAGCGCTGGATGGCGTCCTTGTAGCGGACCCCCTTGCGCTGGAGCTCCAGCAGGGTCTGGCGCAGCTCGCTGTCCGAGTACGTGTACACGTACTTGTCCTGGCCCTTCTTGGGCTGGATCAGCTCGATGCGGTGCAGCGGCGGCACGGCGGCGAAGACGCGCCCCTGCTCGACCATGGGCCGCATGTAGCGCTGGAACAGGGTCAGCAGCAGCGTGCGGATGTGGGAGCCGTCGACGTCGGCGTCGGTCATCATGATGACCTTCCCGTACCGGGCCGCGTCGATGTCGAAGGTGCGGCCGGAGCCCGCTCCTATGACCTGGATGATCGCTCCGCACTCGGCGTTCTTTAGCATGTCCGAGACGGAGGACTTCTGGACGTTGAGGATCTTGCCGCGGATCGGGAGCAGGGCCTGGAACTCGCTGTTGCGGGCGAGCTTGGCGGTGCCGAGCGCGGAGTCTCCCTCGACGATGAAGAGCTCGCTGCGGTCGACGTCGTCGCTGCGGCAGTCGGCGAGCTTGGCGGGCAGCGAGGAGGACTCCAGGGCGGTCTTCCTGCGCTGGGCCTCCTTGTGCTGGCGGGCCGCGATCCGGGTACGGGCGGCGGCGACGGCCTTCTCCAGGACGGCGCGGGCCTGTGCCTTGGCGTCGCGCTTGGTGGAGGTGAGGAACGCCTTGAGCTCCCGGGCGACCACGGTGGCGACGATCCGGCGGGCCGCGGAGGTGCCGAGCACCTCCTTGGTCTGGCCCTCGAACTGCGGCTCGGCGAGCCGGACGGTGACGACGGCGGTGAGGCCTTCGAGGGCGTCGTCCTTGACGATGTCGTCCTCGGCGACGCGCAGCAGCTTGGCCGCGCGCAGCACCTCGTTGACCGTCTTGGTGATCGCCTGCTCGAAGCCGGAGACGTGGGTGCCGCCCTTGGGCGTGGCGATGATGTTGACGAAGGACCTGACGGTCGTGTCGTAGCCCGTGCCCCAGCGCAGGGCCACGTCGACGCCGAGCTCGCGGGTGACCTCGGTGGGGGTCATGTGGCCGCGGTCGTCGAGGACCGGGACGGTCTCCTTGAAGGTGCCCTGGCCGGTGAGGCGCAGCACGTCGCAGACGGCCTTGTCCTGGGCGAGGAACTCGCAGAACTCGCTGATGCCGCCGTCGAAGCGGAACGTCTCCTCGCTCTTGCCCACGCCGTCGAGGTCACGCTCGTCGCGGACCACGATGGTGAGGCCGGGGACGAGGAAGGCGGTCTGGCGGGCGCGCTGGTGCAGTGTCTCCAGCGAGAGCTTGGCGTCCTTGAGGAAGATCTGGCGGTCCGCCCAGTAGCGCACCCGGGTGCCGGTGCGGGTCTTGGGAACGCGCTTGCCCTTGAGGAGGCCGCCGGCCGGGTCGAAGGGGCTGTCCGGGCCGGCCTCGGTGAAGATGCCGGGGACGCCGCGGCGGAAACTGATCGCGTGGGTCGCGCCGTTGCGGTCCACCTCGACGTCGAGGCGGGCGGAGAGCGCGTTCACCACGGAGGCGCCGACACCGTGCAGACCGCCGGAGGCCGCGTACGAGCCGCCGCCGAACTTGCCGCCGGCGTGCAGCTTGGTCATGACGACCTCGACGCCGGACAGACCGGTCTTGGGCTCGACGTCGACGGGAATGCCGCGGCCGTTGTCCCGGACCTCGACGGAGCCGTCGTCGTGCAGCACGACGTCGATGTGGTCGCAGTAGCCGCCGAGGGCCTCGTCGACGGAGTTGTCGATGATCTCCCAGAGGCAGTGCATCAGACCGCGGCTGTCGGTCGACCCGATGTACATACCGGGGCGCTTGCGGACGGCTTCGAGCCCTTCGAGGACGAGCAGGTGCCGCGCGGTGTAGTTGGAACCGTCACGGTCTGCGGTCAGCAGCGCACTGGACGGCACGGACGTCTCGGCGGTCACGCGGTTCGCTCCTCGCTGAATTTGAAAACTGGCCCCGTGGGGTAAGGCCCGGCGTCGGTCACCGGTCAGAGGGTACCGATGCCTGGTAGAGCCGTTGTCACGCCACCCTCCTGATGACTCATGCTAGTCCAGAGTCGTATGGATGTTCGATCCCTCGATGGGGTGACGCAAACATCACGTTCCCTTCCGGGCATGAACCATTTAGCCTCGGGGCACGTCCTCATGAACAACCGGCAACCCGCCGGGAGGGCACGACCACACACAGCAATGCGAAACCCGTAGAGCAAGCGCAATACGGCTCATTCGCCGCCAACCGGCAGCAGACAGCCACCTTGGGAAAAAGTTTCAAGGAAAAGCCACGAGCGGGAACGTTTTCGGCCTGGTTGGATGTTGACCCTGGTACGACAGCTCGTCGAGCTAGAGAAGAGGCGACGTGACTACTGTTCTGACCCCCGCGACCCCCCTGACGGCCGCTGACCGATGCGACCGCTGCGGCGCCCAGGCATACCTGCGCGTCGTGCTGATCAGCGGTGGTGACTTGCTCTTCTGCGCTCACCACGGGCGCAAGTTCGAGCCGGAACTCAAGAAGATCGCCGCGGATATACAGGATGAGACGGACCGGCTCACCGACGTGCCGGCCAGGACCCAGGGCGACGACCACTGACGCCTCGCATCCCCGACGAGCCACGGGCCGGTTCCTGACGACCGGCCGACGGGCGGCCACCCCCGCTGCACGAGGGGGGTGGCCGCCCGTTCTCACACCGTCACCGGCGACTGACGCCCAGTCACCGGCACCGGCGGTCGGCCGAGGCGCTACGGCACGTCAGAAACGCTTCGGCAGCACCGCGGAGACCCGGGTGTAGACGCCGGGGTTCTCCGCCTGCCCGCAGCCGCTCCCCCACGACACCAGGCCGATCAGCCGCCCCTTCGCCACCAGCGGGCCGCCACTGTCGCCCTGGCAGGCGTCCCTGCCCCCGTCCGGGTCGCCCGCGCACAGCATCGTGGCGCCCCGGTACGCGACCCCCAAGCCGGCCGGGTACGCGCGCTCACAGGACGCGTCGGGCAGGACCTGCACCCGCGCCGAGCGCAGCGACATCGCGTACGTGCCGTTGCCGGTCGTGTCACCCCAGCCGTAGACGTCCGCCGGCGTGCCCGCGGCGAGCGCCGGATCGTCCCGAGCGGCGACCTCGATCACGTACGACGAGGGCAGCGCCTCCTCCAGGGTGACGACACCCAGATCCCCGGAGTTGGTCGCGGGGTCGTAGTCGGGGTTCACCCAGGTGTCGGCGACCCTGATCTCATGGCCGCCCTGGCCACGCAGCGAGCTGCGGCCCGCGATGACCGCGAAGTCGCGGAGCTGCCAGGGCTCGCCGCCCAGCGCGTCCCGCCCCAGGCAGTGGGCCGCGGTGAGCACCTTGGTCGGGGCGACGACCACGCCGCCGCAGAACTGTCCCGCCCGCGTACCCCCGAACCGGTCACGGCTGGACAGCGCCACGACCCACGGCGCCTCAGTGATCTTGATCGGCGTGCCGCCGACCACGACGCTGTCGGCGGACGCGGGAGCCGCGGCGGCGAGCGGCGCCACGGCCGCGGCGACCAGGCCGAGGGCACCGGTCAAAGCTCGGGCGATGGGACGACGCATGGAGCCTCCTGACTCTCCGGTGATGTCGTTTCACCCAGCGTCGTCCAGGTGCGCGCTGCGCGCACGCGCGCACACATGCCGAAGGGCCCGGCCCCCCACGGGGAACCGGGCCCTTCGGCATGTCTCGGATCAGCCGACCCGCTGATCAGTCGATCAGTCGAGGTAGTCGCGCAGCACCTGCGAACGCGACGGGTGACGCAGCTTCGACATCGTCTTCGACTCGATCTGACGGATGCGCTCACGCGTCACGCCGTAGACCTTGCCGATCTCGTCGAGCGTCTTCGGCTGACCGTCGGTGAGACCGAAGCGCATGGAGACGACGCCCGCCTCACGCTCGGAGAGCGTGTCGAGGACGGAGTGCAGCTGCTCCTGCAGCAGCGTGAAGCTGACCGCGTCGGCCGGGACGACGGCCTCGGAGTCCTCGATGAGGTCACCGAACTCGCTGTCGCCGTCCTCGCCCAGCGGGGTGTGCAGCGAGATCGGCTCGCGGCCGTACTTCTGGACCTCGATGACCTTCTCCGGGGTCATGTCGAGCTCCTTGGCCAGCTCCTCCGGGGTGGGCTCGCGGCCCAGGTCCTGGAGCATCTGGCGCTGCACACGGGCGAGCTTGTTGATGACCTCGACCATGTGCACCGGGATACGGATGGTGCGGGCCTGGTCGGCCATGGCGCGGGTGATCGCCTGACGGATCCACCAGGTGGCGTACGTCGAGAACTTGTAGCCCTTGGTGTAGTCGAACTTCTCGACCGCGCGGATCAGACCGAGGTTGCCCTCCTGGATCAGGTCCAGGAAGAGCATGCCGCGGCCGGTGTAGCGCTTGGCCAGCGAGACCACCAGACGGAGGTTGGCCTCCAGGAGGTGGTTCTTGGCCCGGCGGCCGTCCTCGGCGATGATCTCCAGCTCACGCTTGAGCTTCGGGGCGATCTTGTCGGAGTTCGCCAGCTTGTCCTCGGCGAACAGACCGGCCTCGATGCGCTTGGCGAGCTCGACCTCCTGCTCGGCGTTGAGCAGCGGGACCTTGCCGATCTGCTTGAGGTAGTCCTTGACCGGGTCGGCGGTGGCACCGGCGACGGCGACCTGCTGGGCCGGCGCGTCGTCCTCGTCCTCGTCGGACAGGACGAAGCCCTTGCTCTCGCCCTCGGTCTCTTCTTCGTCCTTGCCGGGCGCGACCTCGTCCAGCAGGTCCTCGGCCTCGAGGAGCTCTTCGTCGTCCTTCTTGGCCGTGGTCTTCTTGGCCGCCGTCTTCTTGGCGACGGTCTTCTTGGCCACCGCCTTCTTGGCGACGGTCTTCTTCGCCGCGGCCTTCTTGGCCGGAGAGCCGGCCTCGTCGGCCGGGTCCGCGCTCTCGGCCGCCGAGGCCGCGGTGGCGGCCGCGACGGTCTTCGTCACGGTCGTCGTCCTGGCGGTGACGGTCTTGGTGGCGGTGCGCTTGGCCGGGCTCTTCGCTGCGACGCTCTTGCGGGTGCGCTTCGGCGACTCCGCTGCACTGACCATCAGCGTCACACCCTCTTCCTCGAGGATCTGATTGAGGCTGCGCAGAACATTCTTCCACTGGGTTGGCGGAATCTGGTCAGCCTCGAAGGCCCGACGCACGTCATCGCCGGCGATCTGCCCATCAGCCTTTCCCCGCTCGATGAGCGCCATCACAGATGCGGACTCGGCGATCTCCGGCGGGAGCGTACGGGATGTGCTGGCCGACACGAACAACCTCTCGGAACGATGGAAAACGGCTTCCGGCCCCGCCCTGGATCGGACTGGAGCCGACGACCGTCGACGGGGAATGAGCCGACGGCGCGGGCTGGGCCTGGGAACTGCACAGCGCCGCGAACGGCTGCTGTATTCCTTCCTCGGCTGTCACCTCTTAGGTCATCGCGCGGCTTCGAGGAGCGTTACGCCCAATCCGCGTGGCCCGAGTCACACCTCAATTGTGGCGAATCCGTCAGGAAACATCCGAAAGCGGCATGATCGACCCGCCCTGCACCCCACCGTCGCGCTCCGCCCGGGCATGCCGACGGGCGCGCCTCGGTGCCGCCGGACCCTGACACACCCGGGGACGGGGCTCCGCCCCCGGGCTCCGCTCGGGTCCGGCGGCACGCGATGCGGGCGGCACGGCGCGGTCGGCCACGGCGTGGATCAGTGCTCGCGGGGAGCCGGCACGACGCGCTCCACCTCGGGGTGGACGGTCAGCAGCTGGCGCATGGCCGTCTCGGCGCCGAGGGCGTCGCCGGCGGCGAGGGCGTCGACGATCCGGGCGTGGTGCGACAGGCAGCCCTCGCTGGGGCGGTCACAGCCGGTGGCGGGTGCTCCGGAGACCTGGAGCGCGGCGCCGACGATGCCGGAGAGGTGCTCCAGCATGCGGTTGCCGGCGAGCTGGATGAGCAGCGCGTGGAACTCGGTGTCGGCGCGGGAGAAGGTGATCGCGTCGCCCTGGGCGTACGCGTGACCCATGATCTCGACCATGTCGGCGAGGCGCTGCTGGACGTCCTCGCGGCCGTGTCCCGCGGCGAGCCGGGCGGCGAGCGGCTCGATGATCCACCGCAGCTCGTTCAGCTCGCGCCGCTGGTCGTCGCGCTGCGGGCCGAAGGCGCGCCACTCGATGATGTCGGGGTCGAGCAGGTTCCAGTCGCTGACCGGCCGGACCCGGGTGCCGACGTTGGGCCGGGCGCTGACCAGGCCCTTCGCCTCCAGGACGCGCAGCGATTCGCGGACGACGGTGCGGGAGACCTCGAAGCGCTGGCCGATCTCCTCGGGTACGAGGGGACGGTCGGCGCCGAGGTCGCCGGAGACGATCATCTGGCCGAGCTGCTGGACGAGCTGCCCGTGCAGTCCGCGGCCGCGGCTGCCGGCGGCCCGGCGGCCGACCCGGCCGAGGTCGTCCGCCCCCTCCCAGGAGGGCGGCCCCACGCGCTCGGCCGCGGGGGCCTCCGCGTAGGGGTAGCGGTCGAGATCGCCCGTGGCGCCGAGGCCGGACTCGACGGGGCGGGCGGCGGTCATCATCGTGTGCGCAAGGGTACTCACGCATCCTTTGTCGGCGTGGCTCCCGTGCCCCTTGAGGTCTTTGGTGAAAAGCACACGAAAGGGTGATCGGCACCTGCTACACAATTGACGATCAATGGGACATAGACGGCATTTTTCAAGGCAGTTGCCATCGAAGCGGAATCTTTCGATCCGAATGTGATCACCAACGAGCTCTGCTGCGCAGCCCGGTGAGCACATAGGCACAGAGCAGGACCGTCAACGTCAGGGCCAGCGCCACTCCCACGGGCTGCCCGACCACCCGCACCGCCCCCATCACCCAGCGGTCCGCGGCCGTCGACCACTCCACCCGCGCGAACTCGCGCAGCCGCGCCGGAAGTCCGGCCAGGGAACGGCCGGGCACCCCGGAGAGCAGCTGCCGCAGCGGTGGCGCGAAGACGACCGGTACGGCGAGGACCGCGGCGACTCCGGCGGCCGCGGCCCGGAAGACACCGGCCCCGAGCACTCCGGCCCAGGCACAGCCGATCACCAGGCCGAACCAATTGGCGCACAGGGTGGGCCAATTGTGCGGTACGGGGATCAACTCGCCGCCGTAGACGAGGCGCAGTGCCTCCAGATCGGCCACCACGACGAGCACCGCGAGCACCGCCCCGACGACCGCCGCGACCGCGAGCTTCGCCAAAAGCAGGCCGAGTCGGCGCGGCACGGCGCCGCGTCCGGTGGTGAGCGCCGGATAGCGGTACTCCTCGCCGAACGAGAACGCGCCGAGCAGCCCGGCCCCGAGCGCCGCCGGCGGCAGCGGGGAGAGCCCTGGCCAGCCGGCAAGGACGGCGGGCAGCGGAGTGCGTCCGCTGCGGGCGAGCAGCACGGCGAGCACCACGGAGAGCAGCAGCACGCCGGCGGCCACGAGCGGCGTGGACGGCACACCGAGGAGGCGCCGGACCTCGTAACGCACCGGGCGGAGCGGGGAGCGGTGGGGCGCACGGCGGGAAGTGCGCGGGCGGGGGACGGCGGCCGGGCCCTCGGAGGGAGAAGGCGTGGGAGTCCCCGGGGCGGAGGGCGTCGATTCCTCGGGAGCGGGGCACGTGACGGCCCCGGGGACGGCCGGGCGGATCTCGCCGGTCTGCCCCGTCCAGCCGGTCCCGCGGGTCTGCCCCGTCCGGCCGGTCTCACCGGTCCGTCCGGTCTCGTGGGTCTGCCCCGTCCTGCCGGTCTCACCGGTCTCGTCGGCGAGCCGGTGCAGGAGCACGCCGTTGCGGAAGGCGGCCTCTCCGACGGTGGCGCAGTCGCTGCCGTACACCGAGATCCGGTTGCCGCCCTCCGCCACCACCTCCACCGGGCGGCGGGCGGCGCGGGACTCCTGGGCGAGGACGGCGGCGAGCCGGGCCGCGTGCGGGGTGCGCACGGCGACCCGGGGGCGCAGCCGGGTCCGGGCGAACTCGGTGGCGTCCTGGGCGGCCACGAGCCGGCCCCGGTCGAGGGTGACGACCCGGTCGGCGTTGCGGGCAGCGTCCTTCGGGTCGGTGGTGGTGTAGAGGACGGTGCCGCCCTCGTCGGCGTGGGTGCGCAGGAGTTCGTACAGCCAGGCGCTCTCGCGTACGGAGAGTCCGGCCCCCGGCTCGTCCAGGAGCAGCGCGTGCGGGTCTGCCAACAGGGCGGAGGCGAGGCCCAGTCGGCGGTCCATGCCGACAGGGAGGGTGCCGATCCGCTGGTCGTGCACGCCGATGAGTCCGACGGTCCGGAGCATGTCGTCGGCCCGGAGGCCGGGGACCCCGACGGCGGCGCAGAGCATGCGCAGCTGGCTGCGCACGGTGCGGGAGGGGTGGCCGGGCACGTCGCCGAGCAGCACGCCGACCTCCCGTGCGGGCTGGGCGACGCGGTGCAGCGGGCGGCCCCGGAAGTAGGTGACGCCACGGCCCGGTTCGAGCTGGAGCATCAGTCGCAGGGCGGTGGTCTTGCCGGCGCCGGCCGGCCCGAGGAGGGCGGTGACGGCGCCGGGCGGGGCCTCGAAGGTGAGATCGTCCACGGCGGGCGGAAGGTCCCGGCGGGGGGTGCTGGTGAGTCCGATGGCCTGGAGCATCGCTTCTCTCGCGGGTAGGTGAGACCGCTCCGCGGCAGGGCGGCTATCCCAGCAAGATAACGCCCTATTTCGGACTTTTGGTGCATGGTTGGCGGCTCGGGGTCGCCGGAGAACCGGCTCCGGAGGGTGTCCTGCCGGTCAGGCCACGGCGAGCCCGGCGGGACCGGCGAGGCGCCCTACACCTCCGGGCGCAGCATCGGCGGGTTCAGCAGCGTGGCCCCGCCGGCGCGGAACAGCTGGGCGGGGCGGCCGCCCTGACGGGTCGTGGTGCCGCCCGCCGGCACGAGGAAGCCGGGCGTGCCGGTCACCTTGCGGTGGAAGTTGCGCGGGTCGAGCGCGACGCCCCACACCGCCTCGTAGACCCGGCGCAGCTCGCCGACCGTGAACTCGGGCGGGCAGAAGGCGGTGGCCAGCGAGGAGTACTCGATCTTGGAGCGGGCGCGCTCCACGCCGTCGGACAGGATGCGAGTGTGGTCGAACGCGAGCGGCGACGGCTGCTCGCCCTCGTGCTCCGCCGCGCCGTCCGGGCCGATCAGCTCCTCGACCGGCGCCCAGCGCGCGCTGTTGGCGTCTCCGCCCGCTCGCGGCGCGGGCAGGTCGGGGGCGAGCGCGAGGTGGGCCACGCTCACCACCCGCATCCGCGGATCACGGTCGGGCGCCCCGTACGTCGCCAGCTGCTCCAGGTGCGCCCCGTGTCCGGGTACGGGCGCGGGCGTGCCGGGGTCGTGGACGCAGAGCCCGGTCTCCTCGACCAGCTCGCGCGCGGCGGCGGCGTCGAGGTCCTCGTCGGCCCGGACGAATCCGCCCGGCAGCGCCCAGCTTCCCTGGAACGGGGGCTCGCCCCGTTTCACGACGAGGGCGCACAGGGAGTGGCGCCGCACGGTGAGGACGACCAGATCGACGGTGACAGCGAAGGGCGGAAAGGCCGACGGGTCGTAGGGAGGCATGCGGCGATCATAGTCGTCTCCCTGACGATAAACACTCCCGCGGGGAGGATCGGCCGTCACTTCTTCCCTCCCCCGCCCCCTCCCCACCCCCGGTTCTTCCGTTGTGCCCCGGTCGCGGCCGTGGAAATGCCCGTGGCGGGGTCAGACGCCCAGCTGGAGGCCGGGCGCGGCCTCCTCGACCATGCCGAGGCCGAGGCGGCCGACGCGGGCGGCGAACGGCTCGCCGGCGACCCGGAGTCCGGCGAGCCGGACCTCGCCGAGCGGGGCCGAGCGCAGCGGGTGCAGGGCGACCGTGCGGCCGGGTGCGTCGGGGCGGACGCCGACGAGGGCGGTGAGGAGCTGCACCCCGGCCGCGGCGGCCACGGCCGCGGGCCGGCAGGCCGCCGGGTGCGGCGCCGGTGCGGCCCCGGGCGTCCGCCGCTCGCCGGCGAACATCTCGGGCAGCCGGTGGTCGAAGGCGTCCGCCGCGTCGAGGATCCCGCGCAGCAGAGCGGTCGCCTCGCGCTCGTGTCCCGCCGCGGCGAGACCGGCGACCGCGACGGCGGTCTCGTGCGGCCGGACCGTCCCCGAGCGGTGGCCGAACGGGTTGTAGCCGGGCTCCTTCTCGCCGAGGCCGCGCAGCCCCCAGCCCGAGTCGAGGACCGGGGCCACGAGCAGCCGGGCGAGTCGCTCGGTCTGCGCCTTGTCGAGCAGCCCGGGCGCCGCGCTGCCGGCGCCGGTGAGCCCGGTGTCGAGCAGGTGCGCGGCCCAGCCGCCGAGGTGGGGCAGCGGGCGGCCGTCGGCCGCGCGGGCGAGCGCTGGCCGGCCGCCGGACGGATCGTCGAGCCAGAACCGGTCGCGGAACCGAGCGCGAAGTGCCCGTGCCCACTCCCGCCACTCGTCCCCGCCGGGCCGCCCGCCGGCGTCGAGCAGATCGGCGCCGAGCAGGGCCGCGCGGTGCGCGTGGGCCTGGGTCTCGGCGCGGGCCGGCCCGGCGGGCCACGGGTCCGGCACGAAGCCGCTGCCGTCCAGTGCCCCGCGCAGCCAGTCGAGGCAGCGCTCGGCGACCGGGAGCAGCTCCGCGAGGTCGGGCTCGGGCAGTCCCCAGCGGCGGGCCTCGGCGAGCACGACGGGGAAGGCGAGGGTGGCTTCGACGCCGGTGCAGCGGGGCGGCAGATGGGGGCCCGCGTCCCGGAGCGGCCCGGGGATGCGCCCGGTTTCGGGTCCCGGGCCGCGCAGTTGGATGCGGGCGAGGGCGCGCAGGGTGGTGACGGCGAGCCGGGTGCCGAGGGGCAGGACCATTCGGGCGGCCCAGAGGGCCTCGGCGGTGACGGGCCCGCAGCGCCAGGGCACTCCGGCGGCGAGATGGACGTCGGCGGGGTGCGCGGGGTCGCGCTGGAGCAGTGCGCGCAGGTCGGCGACGGAGGTCCGCAGCAGCGGCCCGAGCCTTGGGTCGTCTCCTTCGGCGACGGCGTCGGCGAGGACGTGTCCGCCGGGTCGGCCGCCGCCGGAGCCCTGGCCGGGGCCGAGGGGGCGGCCGGTCCGCTCGGCCCGGATCCGGAGGGTGAGGACGAAATTGCCTCCGGGGGCCAGTTCGGCCTCCCAGCGGAGCAGTCCGGCGGCGGCGAGGGATTCGCGGGGCGGCGGGTCGGCCGAGACGGCGACGGCGGTGCCGTCGCCGGCCGCCCAGCGGAGCCCTGTGCCGTGGACGCTCGCGGCGAGGTCGGGCCCGGGCCGCCCGGCCGCCACCGCGCCCAGGTCCGCGAGATCCGTGCCCAGAGCGAGCTCCACGGGAAGCCGCAGCGGGCGGGCGGCGGAGCTGCGCAGGGTGATCCTCTCGGTGCCGTCGGCCTCGCGGGTGCGTTCGACGACGAGTCCGGGGTCGGGCCCGGTGTCGCCGGGCGTGCGCAGGACAGCCAGGAAGTCGGCGCGGTCGGCCGTCGTCGTCCGGCCGCGGAGCGGGACGGGTTCGCGACCCGCGATCCGCAGGACGCAGCGGGCGAGGAGCCGGCGCCCGGCGAGGAACACCCCGTCGAGGCCGGTTCCGGTGAGCTGGCCGTGCCGGGGGCTGACGGCGAGGGCGGGCAGGGCGACGCCGACGAGCGTGTCGTGCGCGGCGGGGAGGTCCACGGGGCGGCTCGCCCCGTGGCCCGGTCCCTGGGGCGGGGCTCCGGTGCGGGACGGAGGTCCGGCGGAGGGTCCGGGGGCCTGGGCGGGGCTGGGGGCCATGACGCGTGTACGGCGCTCTCTGTGCGGTCCGGGCTGATCGGCCGGACCCGGCGGCGACCGGGCTCGGGGCCGCGCGGGCGGTCCCGGCGGTCCGCGGGTCCGGCCGTGGGGCGGCGCCACCGCTCCCGCGGTACCGCCACAGAGGTGAACGCCGCCGCGGGCCGACGGGTCACGGCCCTCATTCGCCGGCCCTCGCATCGCGCCGTCCGGTCCGTCGCACGACCGTGCCTCCGGGCCGCGCGGGCGGCGTCTGGGCGTGCGGGGCCCGCGGGCCGGTTGCCGTCGTCCGCAGCCCGGCCTGCCGTGGGGCCCGCCGCGCGACCGTACGGGCCCGCCGCCGGGACCGGGTCGTGCCGGGCGCGGAGTCGGGCACGGGGTCGGGGTCAGCCGGGTCGCTTCGGTCCTCCTCGTCCTCCGGCCGCTGTCCGGCGGCGAGGCGGGCGGCCCGCTCCTTGCGCAGGCACTCGCGGAGCGACTCGGGATCCAGGCCCTCGTTGCACGCCTGGTGGAGCAGCCGGGCGAAGAGGTAGTGGGGATCGGTCTCCAGGGCGAGGCCGAGGGCGACCCGGGCGGAGGGTTCGTCGCCGGTGGACCAGGCGACCCAGCCGGCCAGGGTCAGGGGGGCCGCCGCGTACTCCTGGTACGGGGCGACGCAGCGACGGGCCAGGGCGCGCCAGAGCCGCAGGGCCGGGGCGGCCTCGGGGCCTTCCATCCATTCGGCGGCCTGGTCGCGGGTCTCGCGGTCCTGCAGTCCGAGGATGAGCGTGGCGGCCTCGTCGGCGCTGAGCAGCACGTCGTCCCTGTCGTCGGCCGCGGCCGTGGCGGGTGGGAGGGCGCTCCGGTGGGTGGCGGCGCCGCCTGCCGGGCCGGTCGGCTTCGGTGGCGGGGCGGAGTACCGCTCGATGAGCCTGCGGATGAGGCCGATGGTGGTGTCGCGGGTCTCCTGCCGGGCGAGGGTGCCTACGGATCCGTCGAGGATCCTGGGCACGATGACGGTGGCCGCGTCGTTCAGCGCGGCGCGCTGGGCCGCGTCGCTCTCGGTGCCCCGGGGCTTGAGCCGGGCTTCCATCTGCTTGAGCGTGCCGCGCACCTGGATACCCGCGTAGGCGGCGGACGCGGCCATCACCGACGTACCGGAGAGGGCGAGCGGGGTGCCGTCGGGCGAGCAGCAGCCGGCGTCGGGGCAGACGTACGAGAAGTAGAGGCCGTCGGAGATGCAGAGGGCTTCGAGGACGGGGATGTCGAGCGCGCCGCAGGCGGTGCGCAGGCGCTGGGCGAAGGGGCGCAGCCGCTCCTTGACCTGGCGGCCGGTCTCGCCGGGCCTGGGGTCCTGGCAGAGGAAGACGACGATGGCGTCGGGCCGGTCGCCGCGTCGGTTGCAGCCTTCGACGAGGCATTCGGCCAGGTGGTCGGCGATGGCGGGCCATTCGTGCGGTGAGCCCGGGATGCCGACACGGACCCGGCCGCCGAAGCGGCCGCGCTCGCCGTGCAGCGCGACGAGGACGACGGAGTCGCTCGGGTGGAAGCCGAGCATGAAGGGCAGGGCGTCGGCCAGCTCGGCGGGCCCGCGCAGGGTGATCTGCTGGGTCGCGGACGGTCCGTGGGATTCGTGGTGGTTCGTGTTCATGGTCACGACGGTCCCGCGAGCACCGCCGATCGCGAAACCCCTGTGGATAACTCCCCGGGCCGGGGTCGCCGTGGTTATCCACAGGCGCGGCGGCTCGTTCGCGCATTGTCGGACCGATCAGGTTGCATGGGGGCATGACCCACGCAGATCGCACCGAGGACCGTGCCGCTCTTCGCGCCGCCGCCGACGCCGTGCTCGCCCGTCTCGTCTCTGATCCGACGGGCACGGCGAGACTCCGCGAGGACCAGTGGCGCGCCATCGAGGCGCTGGTGGCGGACAGACGCCGGGCCCTGGTCGTGCAGCGGACCGGCTGGGGCAAGTCGGCGGTGTACTTCGTGGCGACCTCGCTGCTGCGCGAGCGCGGCGCGGGTCCGACCGTGATCGTCTCGCCGCTGCTCGCGCTGATGCGCAACCAGGTGGAGGCGGCCGCGCGGGCGGGTATCCGCGCGCGCACGATCAACTCGTCGAACACCGAGGAGTGGGACACCGTCCAGCAGGAGGTGGCGGCGGGCGAGGTCGACGTGCTCCTCGTCTCGCCGGAGCGCCTCAACAACCCCGACTTCCGCGATCAGGTGCTGCCCCGGCTCGCGGCCGCGACGGGTCTTCTGGTGGTCGACGAGGCGCACTGCATCTCGGACTGGGGGCATGACTTCCGGCCCGACTACCGGCGGCTGCGGACGATGCTCGCGGAGCTGCCGGGCGGGGTTCCGGTGCTCGCCACGACGGCGACGGCCAATGCCCGGGTGACCGCGGACGTCGCCGAGCAGCTGGGTACGGGCGGGGACACGGACGCGCTGGTGCTGCGCGGGCCGCTGGACCGGGAGAGCCTGAGCCTCGGGGTGGTGCGGCTGCCGGACGCGGCGCACCGGCTGGCCTGGCTGGCCGACCATCTCGACGAGCTGCCCGGGTCCGGGATCATCTACACGCTGACGGTCGCCGCGGCCGAGGAGGTGACGGCCCATCTGCGCCAGTGCGGGCACACGGTCGCCTCGTACACGGGCCGGACGGAGAACGCCGACCGGCAGCAGGCCGAGGAGGACCTGCTCGGGAACCGGGTGAAGGCGCTGGTGGCGACCTCGGCGCTCGGCATGGGCTTCGACAAGCCGGACCTGGGCTTCGTCGTGCACCTCGGTTCGCCTTCCTCCCCCATCGCCTACTACCAGCAGGTGGGCCGCGCCGGGCGCGGGGTGGAGCACGCGGAGGTGCTGCTGCTGCCGGGCAAGGAGGACGAGGCGATCTGGAAGTACTTCGCCTCGGTGGCCTTCCCGCCGGAGGAGCAGGTGCGCCGCACCCTGGACGTGCTGGCGGCGGCCGGCCGGCCGCTGTCGCTGCCCGCTCTGGAGCCGCTGGTAGAGCTGCGCCGGACCCGGCTGGAGACGATGCTGAAGGTGCTCGACGTGGACGGGGCCGTGAAGCGGGTCAAGGGCGGCTGGGAGAGCACGGGCCGGCCGTGGGTGTACGACACGGAGCGGTACGCGTGGGTGGCCCGGCAGCGGGACGCCGAGCAGCAGGCCATGCGTGAGTACGCGACGACGGGCGGCTGCCGGATGGAGTTCCTGCGCCGTCAGCTGGACGACGAGGCGGCCGCGCCGTGCGGCCGCTGCGACAACTGCGCGGGCGTCAGGTTCGACGCCAAGGTCTCCGACGCGGCGCTGGACTCGGCCCGGGGCGAGCTGGGACGGGCGGGCGTGGAGGTGGAGCCGCGCAAGATGTGGCCGACCGGACTGGCCGCTGTGGGCGTGGATCTGAAGGGGCGTATCCCGGCGGGCGAGCAGTCGTACCCGGGCCGCGCGCTCGGCCGGCTTTCGGACATCGGCTGGGGCAACCGGTTGCGGCCGCTGCTCGCCGACACCGCGCCGGACACCGAGGTTCCGGACGACGTGGTGCAGGCGGTGGTGCGGGTGCTCGCCGACTGGGCGAAGGGGCCGGGGGGTTGGGCCTCGGGCGGTGCGGACGCCCTGCCCCGGCCGGCCGGTGTGGTGACGGTCGCCTCGCACCGCAAGCCGCGACTCGTGGGCTCGCTGGGCCGGCGCATCGCCGAGATCGGGCGGATGCCGCTCCTCGGCTCGGTGGAGTACGCGCCGGAGGCGGAGGAGCTGCGGATCTCCCGTACGAACAGCGCGCAGCGGGTGGTCGGGCTGCAGCGCGCCCTGGTCGTCCCGGACGATCTGACGGGCCGTCTGGCCGCCGCGGGCGGCCCGGTGCTGCTCGTCGACGATCTCTCCGACAGCGGCTGGACGTTGGCGGTGGCCGCGAGACTGCTGCGGCGGGCGGGAGCGGAGGGGGTGTTTCCGCTGGTGCTTGCCGTCCAGGCGTGAAATGCGGCGTGAATAATGGGTAACTGGGCAGGGATATGAGAGTCATACTGGTTCATTCCAGTCAGCGGCCTCAATTGCTCGTTGCCGCCCGCGCACGCGCCAGGAAGAATTGGGAGTCCACCCCGCACGGCTCGTACGCGGTCCTCCTGGACCGTGCCGTTGTGCACCCTCGTCCCACCCTGCCCGCGGAGCGGGCGCGTATCCGAAGGGAGGATCGTGACCCTCGGATTCGCTCCGTCCTCGACCGTACCGGCCGCCCCGTTGTCCGGGTCGGCCAGCCGCCTCGCCCGGATACTCGAACCGGCCGAGTGGGCGGCCGCGGGGATCCCGCTGCTGCGCAGTCCGCGTGAGGTCGTCAGCGGCCTGCATTCCCGTCACATGCCCACGCCGTCGACGGCGGTCGTGGCCGTGCTCGACCATGAGGAACGGCTCGCCGCCAGCGCCTCGTTCACCCGCCGCCCCGCGGCCGCGGACGGCTGGGAGTTCCGCAACGCGCTCCTCGCGCACCTGCGCCGGGTCATCCCGCACGATCTGCGGCGTCGCGCCCCGGTGCGCACGGCGGTGCTGCTCTACTGCCGCGACGGCGACGAGCGCTGGACGGAGGAGGACGGGGCCTGGATGTGGGGGCTGCGGGACGCCTGCACGCTCCATGGGCTGCGCTGCGGTGCGTACATCACGCTGACGCGTGGCGGCTGGCAGGTGCTCGGCGACGGCCGCGGCGGACGCCGGCCCGGCTCCGACTCGCCCCCGGCGCCCCTGGGCGAGGACTCCGCCCTCGACCAGCTGGTGCCGCGCATCGCGAGCGGCGCTCCGGAGCCACTGCGCCGCGCCGCCGCCCGCTGAGCGAGCGGCCCCGGCCCTGGCTCCTGCCCGGCCGCGGCGGCATCGTGCGCCACGCCCGGTGGCGTACCGCCGCCCTGACCTGCGTATACCGCCGGGGCGCACGGCCCCGGATGTCCGCCCGGCCGCCCGAGGGCGGCCGGGGTAGGGACGGTGGAGGTCAGACGCCGGTGCCGAGGGCGGCGCTGACGCGCTGCGGGTCGCCGCAGACGATCAGCAGGGCGGACGCCCGCTGCATCGCCTCGGGCAGCCGGCGCGCGATGTCCTCGTCGGAGCCGCCGTTGACGGCGACGACCACCACAGGCCGGGCGGCGGCCCGGGCCACGGCGGCCGCGTCCGCGAAGAACACGTCCTCGCGGGCGTCCTGCTGCGCCCAGTAGGCGGCCTCACCGAAGGACAGCTCGTGCGCCGCCCACGGGTGCTGCTCGCCAGTGGTGAGCACCAGCACGTCGCCGGGGGCGCGGCCGGAGTCGAGGAGCAGGTCCACGGCCTCCTCGGCGGCGTCGACGGCACCGTCGGCGGGAGCCGGGATCAGCTGGATCTGCGGTCCGGACACCTGGTCGGAACGATTCTCCGCGTGGGTGGACGGGCGCGGCGCCGACGGCGCGGGCCGAGCCGGACCGGGGCCGGGACGCCCGGGTCGCGGCGAGGCCGCGGAACGCGGGCCGGGTACGGGTCGAGGGGTCGGCACGGGGCGGCCGGCGGCCGCGGTCGCGCGGGGACCCTGGGCACTCTCGTGAATCTGAGGCTCCTCGGGGATGAGAGGCATGGGTTGATGTCTATCAAACGCCGTCGCGCGAGGCTCCGGCGGGTGGGCGCACAGGCACGCCCCGGCCGCTGGACGGCGCCTGCGGAAGTCTCCCTCACGGGTTGCCCCATGGGTCGTCCGCCGCAGGATCCGGGCCCAGAGGCCGGAAGTTCAGGGTTGGGCCGTGGTCGGCCGCACGTCAGAAGTCGAAGCCGAGTTGGCCCCCGCTCTCCAGCGCGGCCGCCTCGGCGGAGAGGCGCACCTTCTTGAGGTGGCACCAACGGGGCATGGCGTCGAGGTACGACCAGGAGAGCCGGTGGTACGGGGTGGGCCCCAGCTCCTCCAGCGCCGCCTTGTGGACCGGCGAAGGGTAGCCCGCGTTGGCCGCGAAGGCGTAGGCGGCGTACTCCTCCGCCTCGGCCTCCAGCTCGGCCATCATCGTGTCGCGCCGGACCTTGGCGAGCACGGAGGCGGCGGCGACGGCGATGCAGGACTGGTCGCCCTTGATCACCGTACGGACCTGCCAGGGGCTGCCCAGGTAGTCGTGTTTGCCGTCCAGGATCACGGCGTCGGGGCGGACCGGCAGGCCCTCCAGGGCGCGGACGGCGGCCAGCCGGAGCGCGGCGGTCATGCCGAGCTCGTCGATCTCCTCGGGCGAGGCGTCTCCGAGCGCGTACGCCGTGACCCACCCCTCGAGTTCCACGGCGAGCGCGGTGCGGCGCTTCGGGGTGAGCAGCTTGGAGTCGGTGAGCCCGGCGGGCGGGCGGCGCAGGCCGGTGACGGCGGCGCACACCGTGACGGGACCGGCCCAGGCCCCTCGCCCGACCTCGTCGACCCCGGCGACGATCTTGGCGCCGGTGGTGGCCCGGATCGATCGTTCGACGCTGTGGGTGGGTGGTTCGTACGGCATGGCGCCTAAAGATTACGCCGATGGATACCGCCCTGGGTACCCGGTTTCCCCTCGGCCGCCCACGCCCGGCCGAAACCGGCCCCGCACCGCCGCCGAAACCCGCCCCAGCCCCGTCCCAGTCCCGCCCCAGGCCCCGTCCGGACCGCCGCCAGCAGGACGGGCAGGACGCACAGGGCGGGCAGGACGCACAGGGCGGGCAGGACAGGCAGGACTACGGGCAGGCGGGACATCCGCTAGGACCGCAGCAGCGGCATCACGACCAGGTCGATCAGCCCGACGAGCTCGCTCTCCGTCCATTCGCTGCCGCACACCTTGGAGCGGTACATCATCATCGCCGGGACCACGTCGTAGACCATCTCGTCGGCCGCGTCCGCGCGCACCTCGCCGCGCGCGATGCCGCGCTCCACCACCTCGCGCAGCAGCCGCTGCGAGGGCTCGACGACCCGGTCGACGATCAGCCCGTGGAAGCGCTCGGCGGCGGCCACGTTGTCGCACTCGTGAAGCACGGCGCGCAGCGCGATGCCGGGCTTCGAGTACATCGCGGCCCGCACTCTCCGGCACAGCCGGAGGAGGTCCTCGCGGACGCTGCCGTGGTCCGGCGCCTCGCCGAACGGCGGGAGTCCGGTCCTGAGCGCGTCGGCGACGAGTTCCTCCTTGGAGGACCACCGCCGGTACACCGCGGCCTTGCCGGTCTGGGCACCGGCCGCGACGCCCTCCATGGTCAGCGCGTTCCAGCCGACGGTGCCGAGCTGGTCCAGGGCCGCGTCGAGAATGGCGCGTTCCAGCACGGGACCGCGCCGGCGGGGCGCCGGGCCGCCGGCCGGCTGAGCGGCGGTCGTCCCGGAGGACCCGGAGGACCCGGAGGTCCCGGAGGTCCCGGAGTGCGAACTGGCCATGAGCACCTCTCTCTTGATTCTCCGTCGAGACGAATCGGTTCTCTTCACGACAGCGCACAGTGAACGCTTGCGTTCCCTATCGGGATCTCACTACCGTGGAAAACAGTGAACGGGCGCGTTCACTACATTCTTCCGTGGGGGACACATCGTGCCAACGACTCCACACACCGCCCGCCGTCCGAACCGGCCCGGAATCGCCCTCGCCGTCATCGCCGCCTGCCAGTTGATGGTCATCCTGGACGCGACGATCGTGAACATCGCGCTGCCGCACATCCAGGACGCCCTCTCCTTCTCCACCACCGGCCTGTCGTGGGTGCTCAGCGCCTACACCCTCACCTTCGGCGGTCTGCTGCTGCTCGGCGGCCGGGCCGGCGACATCCTGGGCCGCCGACGGGTGTTCATGACCGGCATACTCGTCTTCACTCTCGCCTCGCTGCTCGGCGGTTCGGCGCAGGAAGCGTGGCAGCTCCTCGCCGCCCGTGCGCTCCAGGGCGTCGGCGGCGCGATCGCCTCGCCGACCGCGCTCGCGCTGATCACCACGACGTTCCCCGAAGGCCCGCAGCGGAACCGGGCGTTCGGCGTCTTCGCGGCCGTCTCGGCCGGCGGCGGCGCGATCGGCATGCTGGCCGGCGGCATGCTCACCGAGTGGCTCGACTGGCGCTGGGTGCTGTTCGTGAACGTCCCGATCGGCCTGGCCATCGCCTCGCTGACACCGTTCTTCATCAACGAGTCGGAGCGGCACCCGGGCCGCTTCGACCTGGCCGGCGCGCTCACCTCCACCCTCGGCATGTCCGCGCTCGTCTACGCCTTCATCCGCGCCTCCGAGGAGAGCTGGACGGATGCGCTCGCCCTCGGAGCGTTCATCGCGGCCGTGCTGCTGCTCGCCGCCTTCGGCGTCGTCGAGTCGCGGGCGCGCGAACCCATCACACCGCTGCGGATGTTCGCCGACCGCAACCGCTCGGGCACCTATGTGTTCATGCTCAGCCTGGCGGCCGCCATGCTCGGCATGTTCTTCTTCATCGTCCTGTTCGTGCAGAACGTGCTCGGCTTCAGCCCGATCCGGGCCGGCCTCGCCTTCCTGCCGGTCACCGTAGCCATCGGCGTCGCGTCCGGGATCGCCCAGCGGCTCCTGCCCCTGTTCGGGCCCAGGCCGTTCATGCTGGCGGGCGCGTCGCTCACCGGCGCCGGTCTGTTCTGGCTGACGCTCATCGCCCCGGACAGCTCCTACCTCGGCGGAGTCCTCGGGCCGATGGTCACCTTCGGCCTCGGCATGGGCCTCAACTTCGTGACCGTCACGCTGACCGCCGTCTCCGGCGTCGCCCCGCACGAGGCCGGCGCGGCCTCCGGACTGCTCAACGCCACCCAGCAGGTGGGCGGTTCGCTCGGCCTGTCGATCCTGGTCACGGTCTACGGCACGGCCAGCCAGGACGAGGGGACGCGGCAGATGCCGGACTTCCTCGCCCAGGCGACCCCGGAGCAGAAGGCCGCGTTCGCCAAGGAGAAGCAGCTGCCCGCGCCGTGGTCGCACGACGTGCTGACGGCCGGCATCACCAGCGCGTTCACCGCCGCCGTCGTCATGGCGCTTGTCGCCCTCGCCACGGCCGCGGCCGTGATCCGGGTGCGCAGGAGCGACCTGGCGGCCCTCAGCGGCACGGCGGAGGCAGCGGGACCGGCCGTCTGAGCCGATGGGCGTGCACTCCTCCCGTACGGGAACGGCGCACGCCCACCGACGACACGTACGGCCGGTACGAGTACGAGGACGAGCACGGCCGGTACGAGCACGAGCACGGCCGGGTACGGGTACGGGTACGAGCACAGCCGGGTACGGGTGCGGGTACGCGTACGACCGGATACGGGTACGGGTACGGGTGCGGGTACGCCTACGGTCAGGGCGCGTACGGGTCGTACTCGTCCTCCCGCGAGGGTTCGTCGCACGGCTCGCCACTGCGGCCCGAGCCCCGTGCGGCCAGGATGTCCCGGGCCCGGGCCTCGGCCAGGCTGGCGGTGTACCAGGTGTCGTCGTCCTCGCTCAGCCGCTCCTCGATGTGCCACAGCGCGCAGGAACGCAGGTCGTCGGGGAGCCGGTCGAGGGCGGGCACCGCGTCGGCCGAGAGACCGGAGAGATAGTCGACGTCGATCTTGTGGAGCCGTACGTAGCGGTCGACGTTCTGCTGGGCGATGAGGGCGTCCGGCTGGATCAGGCCGAAGACGAGGACGAATCCGGCGGCGCTGGCGGCGAGGGCGCGGGGCAGCAGTCGTGCGCCCCAGATCCCGGCGGCCATGATCAGCACGATGGCGACGCCCAGCCAGATCTCCATCGTGACGACGGAGATCCGCAGCCGGGTGAGCCCGTACGCGTCCACGTACAGGTCCATCCTGCGCAGCGCCGAGGCGACCACGACCAGGGTCAGCACACACAGGGTGCCGAGCACGGCGCGGACGAGCCGCTGGTCGCGGGCGCCGCCGCGGGGCGCCCAGCGCAGGGCCAGGCCGATCACGACGAGGGTGAGGAGGGTGGCCATGAGGAGCTGCCAGAAGCCCTGGCGGGCGTACTCGGCGTAGCTGAGGCCGGTCTCGCGCAGCACCTTGTCGTAGCCGCCGAAGAGCACGGTGAGCTGAATGGTGTTGAAGGCGGCGAAGAGCAGGTTGAGCACGACGAGCGGCAGCGCCCACTCCATCCGGCCGCGGGCCTTGCCCGCGCCGAAGGTCAGCCGGTCCCAGCGCAGCGGGGCCGCGGCGGTACGGGCGATGGCTGCGGCCCCGAAGAGGCCGAGCAGGAAGCAGAGCACCCGCCAGGGCGACTGGGCGAGCGAGACGTCCGGTATGAGCGAGCCGAGCAGGTCGGAGAACGCGGCGTCCGCGCCGGCGAACAGCGCGCCGAAGACGACGAGCAGGCCGATCGCGATCAGAACGGTACGCAGAACGGGCCACCAGCGGCCCTGCGAGGCGTCCGCGCGCTCGCGCACCCCGCGTCCGGCCCACACCACACCGGTGACCATGGAGTCGAACAGCCCGAGCGGCGCGAACAGCATGCTCGGCCAGCCCCGACCGCCGTGCAGGGCGAAGCCGGTGAGCCCCAGGCTCGCGACGACCGCGAGGAAGGTCGGCCAGCCCGCGTCGCTCACGACGGGCACGGTCAGCAGGGCCGCGCCGCCGACGGCCCAGACCACGGTCCACGGCCGCAGGCGACGGCCCGCGGCGCGGGCGGCGAGGGCCCCGGCGACGGTCGCGGGCACGGCTATGAGCAGCAGGTTCGCCCCCGCGCCCGAACCCAGTAGCAGCGAGGCGAGCAGGGCCGTGGCCACGATCGCACCGAGCGTCGCCGCGGTCGGCCGCGCCGGCTCGGGCGGCCGCAGCTTGCTCGGCTCGGGTTTCCTCGGCGCCGCCCACGCCTGGCGCGGCGGATAGGCCCCCGCCCAGGGCGGCGGCGGTGGTGCGAAGACCGGCGCGGCGTGCGCGACCGATGCCGCCGGGGCGCCCGGTGCCGCCGGTGCGGCCGCGGTGGCCGGTGCGGCCGCGGTGGCCGGCGCAAGCGGGGTGGCCTGCGCGGTCGGCGCGCCCAGCCCGGCCTGTGCGGCCGGGGTGGCCGATGCGGCGTGCGCGCCAGTTGCGACTGACGCGGCCTGCCCAGCCGGCGCAACCGGTGCAACCGGTGCGGCGGACGCGGCCGATGCTGCTGGGGCGCCCGGGACGGCCTCCCCGGCCGGTGCCGTCGGCGCGGCCCGCGCGCCCGGGGCTGCCTGGTCGGCCGGCGCGGCCGGCCGGGCAGGTGTGTCGTTCTGTGACGGCGGTCCGTCCTGGGGCTGTTCGGTGGACGGTGTGTCGGTCACGGGACCCCCTCCCGACCCGGGCGCGCCCGGCCCTCACGGCTCCGGCGGCGGTCCCGGGTGTCTCGTCGACACGCTGATGCCATGATCAGCGCTGCGGAATGGCCGACTCTAGTTGTGCTTCGCCGCGCTGAACCGTCCCGTCCGCGGCTGTGGCAGGACCGTGACACACCACGCCGACTACGAGCGGGCTTCCTTGGGCACCCAGCCGGGCAGTTCCTCGGTCTGGTCGAGCCAGGCGGCCGGCGGCGTGCCGGACGGGCTCGCGGCGACGACGCCGCCGGCGATGGCGCAGGTGGTGTCGACGTCGCCGCCGACCTCCGCCGTGGTCCAGAACATCCGCTCGAAGTCGCCGAGCGCCCGGGCCGCCGACCAGAGCGCGAACGGCACGGTGTCGTGCGCGCTGGTGCGCCGGCCGCTGCCGAGGACGGCCGCGACCGTCGCCGCGTCGCCGTCCCCTCGCTCACCGAGGACCTGCGGCCCAGCTCCACCCAGCTGCTGTGGATCGTGGACGCCTACCCGCTGATCTGCACGTCGCTCCTCCGCGCTCGGCTCGCCCAGGACCGACAGC
>NZ_JBSGIW010000045.1:0-61007 GCF_053605265.1 Streptomyces sp. NPDC003943
GCGTGCGCGGCTTCGGCGGCGGCCGGGTCGGCGGGCGGCAGCGCGGCGGCGGCAGCGGTGGCCTCCTCCCCGAGCCGGTCGGCGACGGCCGCGGCCTCGGCCTGCCAGGCGTCGACCCGCTGCTGCAGCGTGCGGCGGGTGGTCTCGTCGAGCAGCGCGGCCGCGGCCTCGGCGGGCGTGTCGAACCCCGCCCTGAACGCGGCGTCGGCCAGCCGGTCGTCGGCCTCCTTGAGCCCCCGCGCGGTCACCTCGGCGGCCCGCACGGCCTCCGCCGCCTCGGTCAGCAAGGCGATCCGCCGCTCGAGCAGCGTCGCGTGCGCGGCCACACTCCCGGACTCGCCGCGCCCCCGCGCCAGTTCACCCGCCAGAACGGCCTGCTCCTCCTCCAGCGCCTCGCGCCGTGACGTCCGCGCCGCCACCCGCCGCTCGGCCTCACGCAGCGCGGCCCCCCGCTCCTCGTACTCCCGCTCGGCCCGCGCCAGCTCCTCACGCGCGGCATGCGTCTGCGCGGCGAGCGCATGCGCTTCGGCGTACGCCCGGGTGAGCTCGTCGACCTCACGGACGAGATCCGCGACGGCGGGATCGAGGGCCGGGTCGGCGCCGGAGCCATCGGCCGGCGCCGGGTGCGCGGCCGCGGTCCGGACGCGAGCGCCGGGCTCGTCGGCGGCCGTCGACGCCGCGCGCGCCTCCTGCCGCGCCGCCTCCCACGCCTCCGCGGTCGCGGCGACGCCGGTCTCCGCCGCCGTGCGCAGCTCGTCGGCGTGTGTGTACGCGGCGTAGGCGGTGTCCTCGGCGGCGCGGTCGACGTGGCCGGCGGTGGTGCGGGCGGGGGCGGGGTGGGTGGCGGAGCCGCAGACCTGGCAGGGGGCGCCGGGTTCGAGGGCGGCGGCGAGTTCGGCGGCGATGCCGCGCAGACGGCGGGACTTGACGTCGAGCCAGTGCTCGTGGGCCTCGTTCCGGCGCTCGCGGGCGGTCGTCAACCGCTCCCGGGCGGCCGCGAGTTCGGCGGCGAGCTCGTCGCGGCGGCGGGCGGCGGCGAGGCGGCGGCGGGCCGGGGCGAGGCGGCCGGCGAGCTGTTCGGCGCGGGCGGTGGCGTCCTGGGCGGCCTCGATGCGCTGCCGCAGTGCGGTGCGGCGCGGCTCCCAGCCGGCCAGCCAGGCGGCGGCGTCCTGGAGGAACTCCTCGTCGGCACGGGCCTCCCGGTCGAGGCTCGCGCGCTCGGCGGTGATCTCGGCGTGCCGGGCTTCGGCACGGCGGGCGGACTCCAGACCGCCGAGCTCCTCGCGGAGCCGCCGCTCGACCGTGGAGAGGTGTTCGGCGCCGGCGTCGGCGAGGTCGGGCGGCAGCACGGAACGGGCCCGGTCGCGGGCGCTGTTCGCGGTGCGGTGGGCTGCCTCGGCGTGCTCGCGCAGGCCGAGCGCGGGGGCGACGCGGTCGGCCTTGAGGGAGCGGTCGAGGGCGGCCTGCCAGTCGTCGCGCTGCGGGCGGCGGGCGGTCAGCTCCGCCTGGCGGCGGAGCGCGTCGGCGTGCCGGGCCTGCCGGTCGGCGAGTTCGCGGGCGGCGTCGAGCGCGGCGCGGGCGCCGGTCTGCCGCCGCTCGGCGGCGGCGAGGCGCAGCTCGGCGATGTCGAGGGTCTCGCGGGCCTCGCTGCGGGCGAGGGCGGCGCGGATCTGGACGGCCTCGGCGAGGCCGGGTTCGCCGGGCCGCTCCGCCACGTCGGCGGCGCTCCCGGTCCCGGCGGCCTGGGCCATCCGGTGGGCGAGGGCGAGCAGCCGCTCGTCGCCCTCGCGGACCTGGTGCTCGGCGACCCGGCGCAGCTCGGCGAGGCGGTCCTCGACGGCCGCGAAGCGGCGGGTGTCGAAGAGCCGGCCGAGGAGCTTGCCGCGGGCCTCGGCGTCGGCGCGCAGGAAGCGGGCGAAGTCGCCCTGGGGCAGCAGCACGACCTGGCAGAACTGGTCCCGGCTCATGCCGAGGAGCTGGCTGATCTCCTCGCCGATCTCCTGGTGGGAGCGGCTGAGCGCGCGCCACTCACCGGTCCCGGCGTCGCGCTCGCGCAGCCAGCTCTGCGCCTTCTCCGTGGTGAAGCCGCTGCCACGCTTCTTGGGGCGCTGCTGGGCGGGCCGGCGGGTGATCTCCAGGCGCCGCTCTCCGACGGTGAGGTCGAGGGTGACCTCGGTGTACGTGCCGGCGGCGGCGTGGTCGCTGCGCAGTCCGGCGCCGGGGCTCTGCCGGGCGCCGGGAACGGCTCCGTACAGCGCGAAGCAGACGGCGTCGAGGACGGAGGTCTTGCCGGCGCCGGTGGGTCCGTGGAGCAGGAAGAGCCCGGCGGACGACAGGGCGTCGAAGTCGATCTCCTGGGTGGTGCCGAAGGGCCCGAAGGCGGTGACGGCGAGGCGGTGGAGTCTCACCGGCTCACCTCGCGCTCGGCCGCGTCCACCCGGACGTCGTCGAAGGCGCCGTGGAGGACGGTCCGCTCGGCGCCGTCGGGTCCGGCGCCGCCGCGGACGTGCGCGACGAAGTCCTCGGCGATCTGCTGGTCGCTGCGGTCGCGGAGGCGGCTGGCGTAGGAGACGAGGGCGTCGTCGTCGCCGCGCTCGGGGTCGAAGACCAAATTCAGGGTGTGCGGGAAGCGGGCGCAGATCCGGGCCATGGGGTCCGCGGGGCGCACCGGGTCGGTGAGGGTCGCCTCGACCCAGGCGTCCTCGTGGCGGGCGAGGGCGGGGTCGGCGAGCAGGTCGTCGAGGTGGCCGCGGATCCGGGCGAGCGGGCGGGGCACGGGGCAGTCGACACGCTCGGCGAGGTCGACGGCGCCGTCCGCGCCGAGCTCGATCAGCCACATGGTCTTGCGGTGGTCGGCCTCGGAGAAGGAGTACGCGAGCGGGGAGCCGGAGTAGCGGACGCGCGGGGTGATGGTCTGGCTGCCGTGGAGGTGGCCGAGGGCCACGTAGTCGACGCCGTCGAAGACCCCGGCGGGGACGGCGGCGACGCCGCCGACGGTGATGTCGCGCTCGCTGTCGCTGGGTTCGCCGCCGGCGACGAAGGCGTGGGCGAGGACGACCGAGCGGGTGCCTTCGGGGCGGGTGGCGAGGTCGGCGCGGACCCGGTCCATGGCGGCGGCGAGCACGGCCTCGTGGCCGGCCTTCTCGGCGCCGAACTGCTCGCGGACCAGGGCTGGTTCGAGGTAGGGCAGGCCGTAGAGGGCGACATCGCCGTGGGCGTCGGCGAGCACGACGGGGGTGCCGGCGCCGGCCGGGTCGGTGCGCAGGTGAATGCCGGCGCGCTGGATGAGGCCGGCGCCGACGCCGAGGCGGCGGGCCGAGTCGTGGTTGCCGGAGATCATGACGGTGGGCACCCCGGCGTCGGCGAGCCGGTGCAGGGCGGTGTCGAAGAGCTCGACGGCCGCGAGCGGGGGCACGGCGCGGTCGTAGACGTCCCCGGCCACCAGCACCGCGTCCACCTCGCGCTCGCGCACCGTCGCCACCAGATGGTCGAGGAACGCGGCCTGGGCGTCGAGCAGCGCGACCCGGTGGAACGACCGTCCCAGGTGCCAGTCCGACGTGTGCAGAAGCCTCATGGTTCCTGAGCGTATCGGTGGGGTACGACAACGCCGGCCGGCTCTGCGGTGCCGGACCGGGACGCCGGCTCACCCGTCGCCGTATGCCTCGCCGCCCAGTTCGAACGTGGCCTCGCCTGCCGTGGCGTCGGCGAGCCAGGCCGTGAAGTCCGTCACATCGGCGTCGGGCAGCCCGATCTCGATGGTGACGGCCTCCCCGTACGCCACCTCGCGGACGGACCGGCCGGTGGACCGCAGGTCGTTCTGGAGCTTGCCCGCGCGGTGGTGGTCGACGGTGACGGTGGCGAGCCGGTAGCGGCGCCGGGTGATCGTGCCGAGCGCGTCCAGCGCCTCGCCGACGACCCCGCCGTACGCGCGGATGAGCCCGCCCGCGCCGAGCTTCACGCCGCCGTAGTAGCGGGTGACGACGGCGGCGACGTAACGCATCTCGCGCCGCAAAAGCATCTGCAGCATCGGGACCCCGGCGGTGCCGCCGGGCTCGCCGTCGTCCGAGGCCTTCTGGACGGAGGCGTCCGCGCCGATGACGTACGCGAAGCAGTTGTGGGTGGCCGTCGGGTGCTCGCGCCTGATCCTGGCGACGAACGCCTGCGCCTCCTCCTCGGTGGCGACGGGCGCCAGCGCGCAGATGAAGCGCGATCGGTTGATCTCGGTCTCGTGGACGCCCTCGCCGGCGAGCGTGCGGTACTGCTCCTGCATCCCGCCAGCCTATGCGCTCCCCGCGTGCGGGAATCTCCTGGTGATCGTGCCGGTTGCACGGTGCGGCAGACCACGTCACCAGGCCCGCAGGAGGCAGCGCATGTACGGCACCCCGGAGACCGTTCGCAGGATCCTCACCGAGAGCGGCGACACGTGGGCGATCGTGGGGCTGTCCAACAACAGCGCCCGGGCGGCGTACGGGGTGGCGCGGACGCTCCAGCGGTTCGGGAAGCGGATCGTGCCGGTGCATCCGAAGGCGGAGACGGTGCACGGCGAGCAGGGGTACGCCTCGCTCGCGGACATCCCGTTCCCGGTGGACGTGGTCGATGTGTTCGTGAACAGCGAGCTGGCGGGCGCTGTCGCCGATCAGGCGGTCGGGATCGGCGCCAAGGCCGTCTGGTTCCAGCTCGGGGTGGTCGACGTGGAGGCGTACGCGCGGACGCGGGAGGCGGGGCTCGAGATCGTGATGGACCGCTGCCCCGCCATCGAGATACCGCGGCTGGGCTGACGCTACTCCGCCGCCAGGCCCAGGCCCTCCAGGACGACGGCGCCGGGGAGCTCCGCGAGGGCCTTGCCGGGCACGATGAGCTTGCCGCGCCGGCGTCCGCTGCCGATGAGGACCCACTCGGTGTCGACGACGGCGGCGTCCACGAGGACGGGCCAGGCGGCGGGCAGGCCGATCGGGGTGATGCCGCCGTATTCCATGCCGGTGTCGCCGGTCGCGGTCTCGATCGGCGCGAAGCGTGCCTTGCGGGCACCGAGTTCGCGCCGGACGGCGCCGTTGACGTCGACGCGGGTGGCGGAGCGGACGACGCACGCGGCCAGGGTGGTGGTCTCGCCGCGCTTGCCGGCGACGATCACGCAGTTGGCGGAGTCGTCGAGCAGCCGCGGCCCGTAGTGCTCGACGAAGACGGCGGTGTCGGCGATGGCCGGGTCGGTGTCCACGTAGAGGAGCTGCTCGGCCGGCACGGTGCCGCGCCAGGCGCGGACGGCCGCCGCCACGGGGTCGGTGAGCAGGTCGAGGCAGTCGGGGGCGGGTCGGGCGTCGTCGAAGTCTCCGAGAGGTGCGCGCATGCCCGGCACGCTAGCAAGTCGGCTTGCCGCGGCGGCCGTTCGTCTCAGCGGGCGGGCGGGATGGAGACGGCCATCGTCATCACCACGGTCTGGTCGCCGTCGTTGCGGTAGGCGTGCGGCACGTTGCTCTCGAAGACGGCGGAGGTGCCGGCCGGCATCGGGTGCTCCACTCCGTCCACGACGAGGGTGAGCGTCCCGGCGGTGACGTGGAGGAGTTCGGTGGTGCCGTCGGGGTGCGGGTCGGAGGCGCTGCCGTCGCCCGGCATCAGGGTCCACTCCCACAGCTCCAGGGGTCCGCGGGCCTCGGTGCCGACGAGGAGCGTGGTGTGGCTGCCGGTGGAGGTGGACCACATCCGTACGGCCTGCTCCGGCGGCACGAGCCGGACGTGGGGGCCCTGCTCGTAGTCGAGCAGGGTGGTGATCGAGACGCCGAGCGCGTCGGCCAGCTTGACCGTGGTGCCGACGCTGGGGTTCGTGCGGGCCTGCTCGATCTGGATGATCATGCCGCGGCTGACCCCGGCCCTGGCGGCGAGGGCGTCCAGCGTGAAGCCGCGTTCGTTGCGCCAGCGCCTGAGGTTGCGGGCGAGCGACTGGGTGAGCTGATCGAGGTCCGACACTTTCCGTCCAATATCGTGAATGACAGAGTTCAACAGGTTGTACTACCGTGTGGTGCACCCGATTGTTCACTGCACTGTACTGCGAGGCACCCCTGATGACGGCACTGACGGCGGTGTTCGCCCTGGCCACCAGTCTGCTCTGGGGACTCGCCGACTTCGGCGGCGGGCTGCTGACCCGCCGCTTCCCCGCCTTGACCGTCGTGGTCGTCTCGCAGTCCATAGCCGTCGTCGTCCTCAGCACGGTCGTCCTCGCCACCGGCGCGCTCGACGAGGCCGGGCCCCGGCTCTGGTACGCGGTCGCGGCCGGCACGGTCGGCCCCGCCGCGATGCTCGCCTTCTACCGGGCCCTCGCGCTCGGCCCGATGGGCGTGGTCTCCCCGCTCGGCTCGCTCGGCGTGGTCGTCCCCGTCGGCGTCGGCCTGCTCCTCGGCGACCGGCCGGGACTGCTCCAGTTCGCCGGGATCGCGGTGGCGGTCGTCGGTGTCGTCCTGGCCGGCGGCCCCGAACTGCGCGGCGCGCCCGTGCAGCGCCAGGCGGTGCTCCTCACCCTGGTCGCGGCTTTCGGCTTCGGCGCGGTGATGGCCCTGATCTCCGAGGCGTCCACCACTCTGACCGGCCTCTTCCTCGCCCTCTTCGTGCAGCGCGTGACCAATGTCGTCGTGGGCGGCGGCGCCCTGTGGTTCTCCGTCAGGCGCGGCGGCCGCGCCCTGCCGGAGGCCCTGCCGGAGGGCGGCGGCGCCCTCAAGGCCATCGCCCTGGCGCTCCCGGCACTCGCTTTCGTGGGGCTCGCGGACGTCGCCGCGAACGGCACCTACTCACTGGCCGCCCAGCGCGGCCCGGTCACCGTGGCCGCGGTCCTCGCCAGTCTCTACCCCGTGGTCACGGCGCTGGCCGCCCGCGGCGTGCTCAAGGAACGGCTCCGCGCGGTCCAGGCCGCGGGCGCGGGCCTGGCCCTGGTGGGCACGGTCCTGCTGGCGTCCGGCTGACGCGCCGTCAACCGTCCCCCTCGTACGGTCACGCCGTCAGTCACGCGGGGCGCGGTCACGCGGTCAGTCTGACCGCCACGCCGTCGGATGCCGCCCGGAAGACCGACGTGCCGACCGCGGAATCAGCGCTCCAGCTCCGCCAGGTCGTTCAGCTCCTGATCGCCGAGCCCGGCGAGCGCCGCCAGCTGCTCCGGGGTGATGCCGTCCGGTATCGGTCGCGGTGCCGGCGTGCGCAGCGGGGGCTGCCAGCCCTTCTCCGGGTCGTAGGAGCGGACCACCTTCGCGGGCGCGCCCGCCACCACCGCGTGGTCGGGCACCTCGCCCCGTACGACCGCTCCGGCGGCCACCACCACGTTCCGGCCGAGCCGGGCGCCGGGCAGGATCACGGCGCCGGTGCCGAGCCAGCAGCCGGGGCCGATGACGACCGGTTCGGAGCGGGGCCACTGGCGCCCGACGGGCACGTCGGGGTCGTCGTAGCTGTGGTTGGTCGAGGTGATGTAGACGTACGGGCCGCAGTAGGTGTCCGAGCCGATGGTGATGGGCGCGTCGGCGATGACGTGGCTGCCGCGGCCGAGGACGACGCCGTCACCCAGGGTCAGCACCGTGTCCGTGCCCAGGTCGAGGTCGGGCAGCATGCCGGCGGTCAGCGTGACCTGCTCGGCGATGATGCAGCAGGCGCCTATCTCGATCCACCGCTCGCCGAAGACCGTGCCCTGCGGGAACGCGAGCCGGGTGCCCTCGCCGATCCGGCGGAAGCGCAGCCGCCCCGGGTGCTCGGCCGTGACCGCGCCGGCCTGCTGGATCCGGCGCCAGCCGCCCTGCAGCGCGCGGGCGACGGCACGGCGCCGCCAGGCGGTCAGCGATGAGAACGTGTTTCTGTTCCGGGGCACCCGGACACCGTAGTCGGCGGCGTCGCCGCTGATCAGGCCGGTGCGCTGTGATGTCCGTCATGAGCGCGGACTAGGGTGCGGTCCGAGCGCGACCGACACAGCCAGCGATGCAGGAGCGAACGATGTCAGAGATCTCAGGGGCGTTGATCAAGGGCGTGGGCGGCAAGGAGCCGCAGGTGGATCCGACCGCCTTCACCGCCCCGACCTCGGTGGTGCTCGGCGAGGTGACCCTCGGGCCGCGCACCAGCGTCTGGTACCACGCCGTGCTGCGCGCGGACTGCGGGCCGATCGAGCTCGGCGAGGACACCAACGTGCAGGACAACTGCACGGTCCACGTCGACCCGGGCTTCCCGGTGTCGATCGGCGCGCGGGTGACCATCGGCCACAACGCGACCGTGCACGGCTGCGTCATCGAGGACGACGTCCTCGTGGGCATGGGCGCGACCGTCCTCAACGGGGCCCGGATCGGCGCCGGCTCGCTGGTCGCCGCGCAGGCGCTCGTCCCGCAGGGCATGCAGGTGCCGCCGGGCTCCCTGGTGGCGGGCGTGCCCGCGAAGGTGCGCCGTCCGCTGACGGAGGAGGAGCAGGCGGGGCTCCGGCTCAACGCCGAGATGTACCTGCACCTCGCGAAGGCCCACGCAGAGACCTTCGCGGACGAGTAGCCCCGGCGAACCCGAGACCCTGAAGGCGCTATTCGGCGGCGGCCGTCTTCGGGACGGCCGTCTGCTCACCCGAGGCCGAGGCCGCCGAGTGGGCGGCGGCGGCCTTCTTGGCCCGGTTCTTCAGGATCAGCATCGACACCAGGCCGATGAGGACCGCGAGCACCAGGCCGAGCCACGAGAAGCGCTTGAGCCATGCCTCGGCGACGATGCCCACGGTGTAGATGACGGCCGTCGTGCCGCCGGCCCACAGCACGCCGCCGAGGACGTTGGCGATCAGGAACTTCCAGTACGGCATGCGCAGCACGCCCGCGAGCGGTCCGGCGAAGATCCGCAGCAGGGCGACGAAGCGGCCGAAGAAGACCGCCCACATGCCCCACTTCTCGAAGGAGCGCTCGGCGAGGCCGATGTTGGCCTCGCTGAAGTGCTTGGGGAACCGCTTCCCGAGCCTGGTGAGCAGCGGCCGGCCGCCCTTGCGGCCGATCGCGTAGCCGATGGAGTCGCCGACGACCGCGCCGACGCTGGCGCAGGCGCCGAGCACGTACGGGTTGATGTGGCCGTGCTGGGACGCGAGCAGGGCCGAGCTCACGAGGACGATCTCGCCGGGCAGCGGGATGCCCAGGCTCTCGATCCCGATCACCACCCCGACCAGTGCGTAGACGGCGATCGCGGGGATCGTCTCCAGCCATTCCTGGACGTGCACGCGGGTTCCTCTCCCGTGTCGGCGACCGTTTCGGCGACCGTAATCGATCCGGGGCAGCCTACCCCGGCCGCGGTAAGCGGGCTCTAAGCGCGGCCCCGCCCGGGCGGGCTCTGGGCGCCGCCCCGGCCCGGTGCCGCCGGGACCTCGGCCCGCGCCGTCAGCCGGAGTTCGCGGGAGGACGCCCCGACCCACACCTGCCGCCGCCCGGTGCCGAGCACCCAGCGGTGCCGGGCCGGGTCCCAGGAGGACAGCGTCCGCGCGGCGACCGGGACGGTGATCCGGCGGCGTTCCCGGGGGGCGAGCTGGAGCCGCCGGTAGCCGGCGAGCAGCCGGACCGGCTGGTCGATGCCGAGGGCGGCGAGGTCGGGCGAGGGGCCGAGGTAGATCTGCGGCACGTCGACGCCGGTGCGCAGCCCGGTGTTGACGACGGTGAAACTGACGTGGAGCCCGTCACCGGCCGCCGCGACGTCGAGTTCCCCGTACCCGAAGGTGGTGTACGACAGGCCGTGGCCGAACGGGAACAGCGGCGTGACGCCCTGGGCGTCGTACCAGCGGTGGCCGACGTGAATGCCCTCGCCGTACTGCTCGATGCCGCCCTGCCCGGGGTAGCGGCTCGGGTCGCCGGCGGTGGGGTGGGCGTCCGCGGAGCGCGGGAAGGTCTGGGTGAGCCGACCGCCGGGGTCGGCGTCGCCGAAGAGCACGGCGGCGGTGGCGGGCCCGCCCTCCTGGCCCGGGTAGTACATCTGGAGCACGGCCGCGGTGGCGTCGAGCCAGGGCATGGTGACGGCCGACGAGGTGTTGAGGACGACGGTGGTACGGGGGTTGGCGGCCGTCACGGCCGTGATCAGGGCCTCCTGGCGGCCGGGCAGGGCGAGGCCGGTGCGGTCGCGGCCCTCGGTGGCGTCCTCGTAGGCGAAGAGGACGACGCTGTGGGCGCCGCGGGCGGCGGTGACCGCCTCGGTGACGTCGGCGGCCCGGCTGGTGCTGTCGGCGGCCCGCAGCCGGATGAGCTGTCCCTCGGCGCCGCCGCCGGCGGCCACGGTGAGGACGTGGGTGCCGGCGGCGAGACGGCGGTCGGCGCGGCGCAGCTCGAGGCCGTCGGCGGCGCGGCCGCCGAGTCCGCCGGTGAAGTACTCGGCGATGCCCGCCCGGACCGGGAAGAGTTCGGCGCCGTCGAGCAGCACGGTGGGGCGTCGGCCGCTGTAGTGGACGAAGAAGCTCCAGTCGTCGTCGACGGTGGTGGTGAGCGTGCCCTCGTAGCTCCAGGTCTCGCCCGCGGCGATGCCGACGGCGTCGAGGGAGCGGGCGGGTGAGAGGACCCCGCCGGTCTGCGCGAACGGCTTGCCGTAGGGGTCCTCGCCGAGGGCGTACGTGACGGTGGCGCCGTCGCCGGCCCGCGCGCGCAGCGCGTCGAGGGGGCTGATGGCGGCGTCGGGGACGACGTGGGCGCTGCCGCCGCCGCTGACGAACGGCACGGCGCCGGTGGGGCCGATGACGGCGAGCGAGCGTGCGGCCGGGCCGGTGAGCGGCAGCGCGTGGGCCTCGTTGCGCAGCAGGGTGGCACCGGCGACCGCGACGCGCAGCGCGAGCCGCGCCCCGGCGGCCGCGTCCCGCTCGGGCCGGCCCTTGGGATCGGTCCGCGTGGGCCGGTCCGCGGGATCGGTCCGGTCCGCGGGATCGGGCCCGTCCGGCCCGCCCGTGAGCAGGCCGAAGCGTTCGCACACGGTGAGGAGCCGGCGTACGGCGGTGTCGACGGCGGCCTGATCGACGCGTCCTTCGCGTACGGCGCGGGCGAGCGCGGCCCCGTAGTAGCGGCCACCCGGCATCTCCATGTCGCAGCCGGCGGTGAGCGCGGCGGCGGTGGAGTGGACGGCGCCCCAGTCGCTCATGACCCAGCCGTCGAAGCCCCACCGGTCGCGCAGGATGTCGCTGAGGAGCGCGCGGTTCTCGGAGGCGTGGACGCCGTCGACCTTGTTGTACGCGGCCATGACGGCGCCCGCGCCGGCGGCGACGGCGGCTTCGAAGCCGCGCAGTTCGGTCTCGTGGAGGGTCTGTTCGCCGGCCCGGACGTCGACGGTCATCCGGTCGCGTTCCTGGTTGTTGAGGGCGAGGTGCTTGACGGTGGCGATCAGGCCCTCGGCCTGGATGCCGCGGACCTCCGCGGCGACGAGGTCGGCGGAGAGCAGCGGGTCCTCGGCGAAGGTCTCGAAGTTCCGGCCCGCGTACGGGGTGCGGATGAGGTTGACCATCGGCGAGAGCAGCACGTCCTGGCCGAGGGCGCGGCCCTCGCGGCCGATGACCTGGCCGTAGGCGCGGGCGAGTGCGGGGTCGAAGGCGGCGGCGAGCATCACGGGCGCGGGCAGCGCGGTGGCGGGCTCGTGGACGCGGACGCCGGCGGGGCCGTCGGCGAGGCGGAGGGCGGGGATGCCGAGCCGGGGCACGCCGGGCACGTAGCCGGCCTGGCCGAGGTCACGGGGGTCGGTGGCGCCGTGCAGCAGCGCGGTCTTCTCGTCGAGGGTGAGCTTGGCGAGGAGTCGGTCGACCCGCTCGGAGACCGGTCCGGTGGGGATCCGTCGGCCGCGGGCCGTGGCCCGGGCGCCGCCGGGCAGGGCCGGGGCGACGGTGAGGGCCGCCGCGCCGGCGAGGGCGAGCAGCAGCCGGCGCCGGGAGGTCGGGCGGGATGCGCGGGCAAGGGCGGCAGCGGTGGGGGGAACAGCGGGAGAGCCGGCGGATGAGGCGGCGGGAGTGGTGGCTCGGAGGGTGGCGGGGGTGGTGGTCGGCGCGTCCTGGTCGGCGGCCATGTGCCGCGACGGCTCCGGCCGTTCGCGCTGTTCCTGCTGCTCCGGGGTGGGGGCGTGGGGCACGGCGGCGCTCCTTCGGACCGGCACGATTCCGACGATCATGCGTTGATCGCACTATGCGTGACGGTTCGTCCGATTCGGCGCCGCCGTGCCGGGCTGCCCTCAGGGAACCCGGCGCCGGGCCCTGGTCAGTTGTTCGGGCGCAGGGTCCACACGACCGTCATCTCGCCGGTGACGGCACCGTCCTCGCGCGTGATGTCGATCCGCACCGGGAACTCGGGGCGCTGACCGGCGTCGAGTTCGGCGACGACCTCGGCGGCCGGGCGGCCCAGGGTCGCGGTGGCGGTGACGACGCCCATGGCGAGCTTCTTGTAGCCGATCTCGGCCTTGACGGCGAGTGGCACGGCCCGGCCGAGCTGGTCGCCGAAGGCGGCCAGGACGATGGCGCCGCTGGCGGACTCGGCGAGGGTGAACATGGCTCCGGCGTGCGGGCCGCCCACGTGGTTGTGGTAGTCGGCCTGGTCCGGCAGGCGCACCACGGCACGCTCGGAGGTGGTCTCCAGGAACTCGAGGTTGAGGGTCCTGGCCATGGGCACCGTGGCGGCGAGCATCTCGCCGACGGACATCTGGTCTGCGCTCATGAGCCGTGATGTTACCCACGGGTAGCAGACTTGGCCATCCCGTTCCGCCATCCTGTCCGGCAACCCGTTCGGCAACCCGTTCCGCATCCCGTACGGGGGCGGCCGTAGCCTGTGACCGGCCGCACCTCTATCGTTACGGCCCATGTGGCCAGGACAGCAGCCGCCCGGGGGCGAGCAGAACCCGCAGGACCAGAGTCAGAACCCGTACGCCCAGCCGGCACCGCAGCCCGGCTACGGCTACCCCAACCAGCAGCCGGGCGCACAGCCCGGGCCGTACCAGCAGCCGGGTCAGCCCGGACCGGGCCAGCCCGGCGGTTACGGCCAGCCGAACCCGTATCAGCAGCCCACCCAGCAGGGCGGATACGGCCAGCCGAACCCGTACCAGCAGCCGACGGTGCCGCAGTACGCGATGCCGGGCCCCGTCCAGCCGGGCGGTGGTGACGGCAGCGGCGGCAAGAAGAAGCAGACCACCGTGGTGGCGATCGTCGCCGCCGTCGCCGTGCTCGCCGCGGCCGGTGTCGCCGGCTGGCTCGTCCTCGGCAAGGACGACGACAAGAAGAACCAGGCCGACGACCCCAAGCCGAGCCAGTCGACGAGCGCGGCGCCGACCACCTCGTCCTCCCCGTCGCTCGACAACCCGCGCGACGAGGCGTCGCACCAGCCGACGATCCCCGGCTGGAAGGTCGTCTACAACCCCAAGTACGGCACGCTGTTCGACGTACCGCCGGAGTGGGAGCTGTCCAAGCCCGGCACGATCAACTTCTTCGAGGACGAGAAGAAGGGCGACGGCTCCCCCGTCGTCACGATGTCGGCGCCGGCGCACCTCAAGAGCAACTGGTGCTCCTACGACACCAACAAGGACGGCTCCCCGGAGACCTGGGGCCTGAGCACCGCCGGCACCAAGGGCGGCCAGGGCGCCAAGGACACCGCCGAGGCCGCCTACAACGAGGCCGGCAACTGGGTGTGGGCCGGCTACGCCCAGCACATGCCCAAGGGCACGATCAAGATCACCAAGGCCGTGCCGTTCACCACCGCCTCCGGGCTCCAGGGCAGCATGGCCACGGCCGTCGCCCCGAACATCAAGAAGCGGAACAAGTGCGAGTCGGACGGCAAGTCCATCGCCTTCTCCTTCAAGAACGCCAAGGGCGACTTCTCCTCCTTCGTGCTGTACGCCGCCAAGGGCGTCAAGGAGGAGGTGCCGGACGAGACCATCAAGAAGATCGTCTCCACCGTGCGCCTGGCCCCCGAGGCCCCGTCCTCGCAGTCGTGACCGGAGTCATGACCGAGTCGGGAACGGAGCGGGGACCGGGGCCGGAACCCGAATCGGAACCGGAATCCGGACCGGAACGGGGACCGGAGTCGTGATGCGCGACCGGATACCCGACTGGGCCGGGCGGAACTACCTGCTCCTGACCGCCGCCGCGATCGTCACCAACCTGGGCACCCACGGTGCCCTGATCGCGGCGGCGTTCGCCGTCATCCAGTCCGGCGGCGACGGCGGCGACGTGGGCCTGGTGGCGATGGCGCGCACCCTGCCGCTGGTGCTCTTCCTGCTCATCGGCGGCGCGGTCGCCGACCGGGTGCCGCGGCACCGCGTGATGGTCGCCGCCAACGCCCTCAACTGCGTCTCGCAGGCGGTGTTCGCGGTCCTCGTCCTCACCGGCGAGGCCCGGCTGTGGCAGATGATGCTGCTGACCGCGCTGTGCGGCACCGGGCAGGCGTTCTTCAGCCCGGCCGCCGAGGGCATGCTGATGTCCAGCGTCAGCGGCGAACAGGCCGGCCGCGCCTTCGCGCTCTTCCGGATGGCGATGAACGGCGCCGGCATCGGCGGCGCGGCGCTCGGCGGCGCGCTCATCGCCGCCCTCGGGCCCGGCTGGGTACTCGCCGTGGACGCGGCGGCCTTCGCCGTGGCGGGCGCGCTCCGCGCCTTCCTCGACGTCCGGCACATTCCCGAGCGCGCGCCCGGCGGCGGGCTGCTCGCCGATCTGCGGGAGGGCTGGGACGAGTTCGTGAGCCGGCCCTGGCTCTGGTCGATCGTCGCCCAGTTCTCCGTCGTGGTCGCCCTGGTGGGGGCCGCCGAGTCGGTGTACGGACCGCTGGTCGCCCGCGACCAGCTCGGCGGCGCCCGGCCCTGGGGCCTCGCGCTCGCCGCGTTCGGTGTCGGCACGCTGTGCGGCGCGGTCCTGATGGCCCGCTGGAAACCGCGCCGGATGCTGCTCGTGGGCACGCTGTGCGTCTTCCCGATCGCGCTGCCGTCGGCGGCGCTCGCGGTGCCGCTCGACGTGGTCGGGCTGTCGGTGGCGATGTTCGTCAGCGGGGTCGCCATCGAGGGGTTCGGCGTGTCCTGGATGACGGCGCTGCACCAGGAGATCCCGGAGGACAAGCTCTCCCGCGTCTCCGCCTACGACTGGTTCGGCTCCACCGCGATGCTGCCGCTCTCCACCGCCCTCGCCGGCCCCGCGGAGACCGCCTTCGGCCGCGGCACGGCGCTGTGGGGCTCGGCGGCGCTGATCGTGCTGGTGACGGCGCTGGTGCTGCTGGTGCCGGACGTACGGAATCTGACGCGGCGTACGAAACCGGTGGCAGCGTCGGAGGGCAGCCGTGAAGGCGTCGTACGCAGCGAGTCGGCGGACCTGAGCTGACGCGCGGGGGCCGGCGGCCGGCAGGGGCCCGCCGTTCGGACGAGGCAAGCCCAGCAAGCCTGGCGAGAGCCGGAACTGGCCCTCCGGCCGGGCCCCGCTGTTCGGACCAGGCCGGCTGAACAAGCCTGGCGAGAGCCGAATCCGACCCTCCGGCCGGGCCCCGCTGTTCGGACCAGGCCGGCTCGGCAAGCCCGGCAAGAACCGAAACCGGCCCTCGGTCCTCTCCCCCTCCCCGTCTCAGCCGATCCCGAACGCGCCCTCCGGCGGCACCGGCGACGGCACCGCCTCCGCGTCGTGCACCGGCCGTGCGTCGCCCGTGAAGCGGGCGAGCGCCTCGCCCCACTCCACCCGCGCCGGGAAGGGGTCGGCCGCCGTGCGGCGGGCCAGGCCGGCGGTGTCGATCTCCGCGTCGGAGGCGACCAGGACGGCGTTGCCGAAGCGGCGGCCGCGCAGGACCGCCGGTTCGGCGATGAGGGCGAGGTGGGGGAAGACGCCGGCGAAGGTGGCGAGCTGGGAGCGGAGGAAGGCGAAGGGGGCGCCGTCGGCGAGGTTCGCCGCGTAGGTGGCGCCCGGGCGCAGCACGCGGCGGGCCTCGCGGGCGTACTCGACGGAGGTGAGGTGGGCCGGGACCCGTGAGCCGCCGAAGACGTCGGCGATCAGCAGGTCGGCGGAGGCGTCGGGCGCGGCCTCCAGCCAGGCGCGGGCGTCCGCGGCGTGGACCTCGATGCCGGAGCCGGGCGGCAACGGCAGGTGTTCGGCGACGAGCGCGAGCAGCCCCCGGTCGGCCTCGGCGACGTGCTGCCGGGAGCCGGGCCGGGTGGCGGCGACGTAACGGGGCAGGGTGAGCGCCCCGCCGCCCAGGTGCAGCACGTCGAGCGGGGCGCCTTCCTCGGCGACCCGGTCGACGACATGGGCGAGCCGCTGCGCGTACTCGAACTCCAGATGCGCCGGGTCGTCGAGGTCCACGTACGACTGGGGCGCGCCGTCGACCGTGAGCAGCCAGCCCCGCGCGGTGTCCACGTCGGGCATGAGCCGGGCGGTGCCCCAGTCGACGTCACGGACGACGGGAATCGGCTCGTCGTGCTCGTCCTGCTCGTCCTGCTCGTCCTGCTCGCGGTCGTGGAAGTGGTCGTAGTGCTGGGGGTCCTCGTTCACTCCCTCATTGTCCCCACAGGGCCGCGACGGCCTGGGCGTGGGCCGCTGCCTGGGCGCGTCCGGCGCGGGCCGCGGGTGCCCGGCGGGCCGGGTCGAGCGGGTTGCGGCCGAACGCCCGCTTGGACTCGGCGTCGGGCGTGATCACCTCGACCCGCGCCCCGGCCGCGGCGAGCGCGGCGCCCTGTGCGGCCGGCGAGGCGATGACCTTGCTGCCGGCGCCGCTGGGCGCGACGATCACGACCCGCTCGTAGCCGGCGGCGAGGTGGGCGTTGGCGGTGGAGTGGAGGCCGCCGTCGATGTAGCGGTGCCCGGCGAGCTCGGCGACGGGCCAGACGCCGGGGATGGCGCAGCTGGCGGTGACGGCGTCGACGAGCGAGACGCCCGCGTCGGCGCCCTCGAAGGTGGCGAGTTCGCCGCTGTCGGCGTCGACGGCGGTGATCACGAGCCGCCGCTCGGCGGGCCACTCGGTGGCGGGACCGAGCCGGCCGGCGATGACCTGACGGCGGACGGCCGGAGCGACGGTGGTGGCGGCGCCGGCGAGCCGGCCGAGCCGCCGCCCGTACTCCTCCGGGGTGCGGGAACGCAGCACCGCCAGCGCGTACTTCAGGATCTGCCCGAAGCCGAGCCGTGCCGACGGCTCACCGAGCGGGTCGCCGAGCTGACTCTCGTACAGCGCGTCGAGCGGGAACTTCCCGGAGGTCAGCTGGGCGCCGACGATCGCGCCCGCGGAGCTTCCGACGATCAGATCGGCGGTCGTCAGATCCGTCCCGGCCTCGGCGAGGCCCTGCAGAAGCCCGATCTCCCACCCCCCACCGGTCACGCCGCCCGCGCCCAGTACCAGTGCCGTCTGCCTCGCTGTCTCGGTCATGATCAGAGTGTGGCGGACGGTCGGAGACCCGTGTCCCGCGGGGCCCGGAATGCGGCGCTCCGGCCGAGGTGCCGACGGGGACGGCCGGTGCGGCGGCGCGCCCGTGACACGGGTGCCGCGAGCGCATGCCACCGCACCACACCGGTGCCGCCCGGCGTCACCGTCCGGCGCGCGGCCCGCGGGTGCCGGCGGCACCGGGTCGGCGTGGTCCGGGTGCGTTTCCTACGCCGGTACGGCGAGGGCGACGCACCCGGACCACCCCGACGACGTCGGCGCACCGCGCGCCGCGCACCCCGCGCCCGGGTCAGAGCACCTCGGTCACCGTGCCCGCGCCGACCGTGCGGCCGCCCTCGCGGATGGCGAAGCCGAGGCCCGGCTCCAGGGGCAGGTCGCGGCCGAGCTCGACGGTCATGGTGACCGTCTCGCCGGGGCGGGCCACGCCCTGGTCGCCGAGGTCGACGGCGCCGACGACGTCGGCCGTGCGGAGGTGGAACTGCGGCCGGTAGCCGGTCGAGACGGGCGTGCGGCGGCCGCCTTCGGCGGCGGACAGGACGTGCACCCGGGCCGTGAAGCGGCGGCGCGGCTCGACGCTGCCGGGCCGGGCCACCACATGACCGCGGCGGACCGCGCCGCGCGGCACGCCGCGCAGCAGCAGCGCCACGTTGTCGCCGGCCTGCGCCGACTCCATCGGGCGGCCGAAGGTCTCGACACCGGTGACGACGGTCTCGGTGTCCGCGTCCGCGCCGAGGACGGCGACCCGGTCGCCGACCCGGACGGTGCCGCGCTCGACGGCGCCGGTGACGACGGTCCCGCGGCCGGAGATGGTGAGCACGCTCTCCACCGGCATCAGGAACGGCGCCTCCACATACCGCACCGGCACCGGCACGTACGTGTCCACCGCGTCGAGCAGCGCCTCCACGGCTGCCGTCCAGCGCGGGTCCCCTTCCAGGGCGCGCAGCCCGGACACCCGGACGACCGGCAGGCAGTCGCCGCCGTACCCGTGCGCGGTGAGCAGCTCGCGTACCTCCAGCTCGACCAGGTCGGTCAGCTCGTCGTCGGCGCCGTCCGCCTTGTTGAGCGCCACCACGATGTGGTCGACGCCGACCTGACGGGCCAGCAGGACGTGCTCGGAGGTCTGCGGCATGATCCCGTCGAGCGCGGAGACGACGAGGATCGCCCCGTCGAGCTGCGCCGCGCCGGTGATCATGTTCTTGACGTAGTCGGCGTGTCCCGGCATGTCGACGTGCGCGTAGTGCCGGGTGTCCGTCTCGTACTCGACGTGCGCGGCGTTGATCGTGATGCCGCGTCGCGCCTCCTCGGGCGCGCGGTCGATCCGGTCGAACGGCACGTACGTCGTCGGGCCGCCGGTGCCGCGCTCGCTGAGGACCTTGGTGATGGCGGCGGTGAGGGTGGTCTTGCCGTGGTCGACGTGGCCCATGGTGCCGATGTTGAGATGCGGCTTGGTGCGTGCGTACGCCTGCTTGGACGTGCGGGACGACGTGTTGGACGTGCGGGACGTGTGGGACGTGTGGGACATGCTCGATCGCTCGATTCGCTGCTCGAAGCGTGTGCGGGGACCCCTGGGCCGGACCGACCCTCCCCCTCTGGGGTCCGCCGGACTATCCGGGAAGGGTCAGCTTCGGTCGCCGCCGAGCGTCGCGACTGCGGTCGGAACGGCAGCCTTCGGCGCGTCCGCGACTGCGGACGGCGCTGCGAGGAAGGCGTACCGGGACATGCCCACGATGATCCGGGTTCGCCGCGTCCCCGTCGAGCGAATTTCGGTGCGCTCAGAGGTTCTTGAGCGCCTCGCGGACCGAGAGCGGGGAGAAGCGGGAGGTGTTGTGGGTGACGAAGTCGCGGACCTCGTCGGGCGCGGTCTTGGCGTACTCGCGCAGGCTCCAGCCGATCGCCTTGCGGATGAAGAAGTCCGGGTGCGCGGAGCGCAGCAGGCAGTAGGAGAAGAGCCGGCCGGCGTCGGTGGCGGTCTTGTAGCGGAGCTGGTGGAGCAGTGCGGTGCGGACGATCCAGAGGTCGTCGTCGGCGATCCACTCGTCCATGTCGGAGACGAGCGCGGGGTCGGCGAGGACCAGGCCGCCGACGACGTGGGCGGCGAGGTGGTCGACGGTGTCCCACCAGGAGACGGTGGTGACGAGGGTGCGGGCGACCGGCAGGAAGGCGGAGGAGCAGCGCCTGACGTGCCGGCGCAGGTAGTCGACGGCGAAGTAGTGGTACTCCCGCTCGGGCAGCGCGAAGCAGCGCAGCGCGATCGCCGTGCAGTCGGCCTCGCGGGGCGCGGGGAGCCCGTCCAGGACGGTGCGGGACAGGGCGCGGCGCTCGGGCGTGCGCAGACCGAGGAAGGGGGCCACGCCCTTCATGTACGCGACCATCTCCTGGGCCCGGAAGGGGTCGCCCGCGGCGGGGTAGACCTCGGTCAGGCGGGTGAGGACGGTGTCGGCGAGGGCGCTTTCGGGGGCGGCGGGCGTGATGACCTCGGTCATGTCCTTCACGATAGGGGCCCGATCTGACAGTGGGGCCAGGCGTCGCGGGCCGGGTGCTGGTTCGGCAGCGGCACGAGGCGTCGCGGGCCGGGCGCGGCCCGGGGCGCGGTCCGACAGCGGCACTGGGCGCCGCCGGCCGGGCGCGGCCCGCCGCCGGCGCGAGGCGCCGCGGGCCGGGCGCGGACCGGGCGCGGCGCTCGTCACGGCGGGAGGGGCGTGCAGCGGTACGGCGATCACATCCGCCTGTCGGTTACGCTCCCCAGGTGCTTCTGTCGCCCAAGGCCCGGCTGACCTATCTGGCCGTGATCCTGCTGTCCGCGGGGGTGTCGGTGCTGCTCTTCCAGCCGCAGCGGCTGCTCTCGGCGGGCTGGCCGCCGCAGTGGGGCGGCGCCGGCGCGGTGGTCGTCTTCGGCCTGGCGTACGGGGTGTGCACGGCGGCCCTGGTTCCGCGGCCGATCCTGAACCTGGCGGCGGGCGCCCTCTTCGGCACCGCGGCCGGCTTCACCGCGGCCCTCGCCGGCACGGTCCTCGGCGCGGGCCTCTCCTTCGCGCTGGGCCGCGCGCTCGGGCAGGACGCGCTCCGCCCGTACGTCCGCGGCCGCTGGCTGCAGGCGGCGGACGGCCAGCTGAGCCGGCACGGCTTCCGCTCGATGCTGGCGATCCGGCTGTTCCCGGGGATGCCGTTCGCGGTGGCCAACTACGGGGCCGCCATCTCCCGGATGCGCTACCTCCCCTTCCTGCTGGCCACCGGCCTCGGCTCCGTACCGAACACGATCGCGTACGTCGTCGCGGGCAGCGAGGCCACCTCCCCCACCTCCCCCGCCTTCCTGATCTCGACCGGCTTCATCGTGCTGTCGGCGGCGGTCGCGGCGGTGGTCGGCTGGCGCAAGCGGCACCATCTGCGCAGGCCGGCCGACGCGGAGGCCCAGGCGGCGGCCCCGGAGCGCGAGCACGCGGCCGTATAGTCGCCGCAGCTTCACGCGCTGGGGAGGCGTCATGAGCGTGCGGGACACCGAGGACGTCGAGGACGTCGGGGAGATCGAGGACACCTGGCGACGACCGTGGTGGCTCGTGCTCGGCGGGGTCGTCTCGTCGGCCATGGCGTGGGCGGTGGTGGACTTCTGGATCACGCCGTTCGGCGCCGGCTTCCCTGACGACTGTGCGCGCGGGCCGCGCGGCGGCTGCGTCGCCGACGGCTTCGAGATCCACTGGGTGCCCGGCATCGTGTTCGCGGTCCTGCTGCTCCCGGCCTTCGCGGTGACGGTGATGGGTCTGGTCACCGACCGCTGGCCGCCGGCGCTCGGGCTCGCCGTGGGATGCGCGGGCGGCGGGGCCTACGCCCTCGTCCGGGGCGGGACCAAGGCGCACGTCATCTTCGCGGTCGTGCTCTTCGCGCTCGCGGCCACGGCCCTGTCCCTGACCGGGCTGCGGAAGCTGCGCTCGGCACACCGCGAGTCCCGGGAGGACTGGCTCCGCCAGTGACCCGACCGCCCCTCACCCGGGCGTTTCCCCACCCTTCACCGACCGTTTACCCGTCCCGGGGACCGCCCGCCGCCCCGTGAACGATCACGTCACTCCGTGCCTGTACGCTGCGCACCGACCATATGACCGCACACGTACATCCGGGACGGCCCTGGCCCCATGAGTTGGTTCGAATCATTCATCCTCGGACTCGTCCAGGGGCTGACGGAGTTCCTTCCCATCTCCTCCAGCGCGCACCTGCGGCTCACCGCCGCGTTCGCCGGCTGGCAGGACCCGGGAGCCGCGTTCACCGCCATCACCCAGATAGGCACCGAGACCGCGGTCATCATCTACTTCCGCAAGGACATCGCACGGATCGTCTCCACCTGGTTCCGCTCGCTCTTCGACAAGGCGCTGCGCCAGGACCACGACGCCCAGATGGGCTGGCTGGTCATCGTCGGCTCGATCCCGATCGGCGTTCTCGGTGTCACGCTCAAGGACCAGATCGAGGGCCCGTTCCGCGATCTGCGGCTCACCGCCACCTCTCTGATCGTCATGGGCATCGTGCTCGGCATCGCGGACCGGCTCGCGGCCCGCGACGAGATGGGCGGCCGGCACCGGGCGGCGCGCGAGCGCAAGACGCTGGCGGAGCTCGGCGTGCGGGACGGCCTGATCTACGGCGTCTGCCAGGCGATGGCGCTGATCCCCGGCGTCTCCCGGTCCGGCGCGACCATCTCCGGCGGTCTGCTCATGGGCTACACCCGTGAGGCCGCCGCCCGCTACTCCTTCCTCCTCGCCATCCCGGCCGTGCTCGCCTCGGGCGGCATGGAGCTCAAGGACGCGGCCCAGGACGGCGGCGTCTCCTGGGGCCCGACGATCTTCGCCACGATCATCGCCTTCGCCGTCGGCTACGCGGTGATCGCCTGGTTCATGAAGTTCATCACCACCAAGAGCTTCATGCCCTTCGTGTACTACCGGATCCTGCTCGGCGTCCTGCTGATCGTGCTGGTCTCGGCCGGTGTGCTCAGTCCGCACGCCGGCGAGTCCGCCGGCTAGGCGCAGACATGCAGCGCTGTGCGGCACGTTCCAGCGCCCGACCGAGGGCGGCTTCCGCACAGCGAAAGGGGGACCCGGAAGGGCCCGCACGGCGCCGGCCGTGCGGGCCCTTCCGTACGGAGGGAAGCCGGAAACGAGTGCCGGAGGGTGCTAGGCCGGACGCCGTCCCCAGGCCGAGATCAGCGGCGCGAGGGTCAGGTCGAGTTCGCCCGCGTCGACGGCGGCCAGGTGCGCGTCGATCTCGGCGTCGTCGGCCAGACCGGCCGCGAGCAGCTCACCGCGCACGTGCCGGATGGTCGCCGCCTCCAGCCGGTCGCAGGCCGGCCCGCCGACCGGGAACGTGCCCGCCGCGGCGACATCCACCAGACCGGCCTCGCGCAACGCCCGCGGCAGTGTCCTTCCGTAGCGCAGGTCCGCGCCGCGGCGCGCCAGCAGCTCACGGACCGCGTCGCGCAGCCGGTTGGCCCGCCGCTGCGCGGGGCCGCTCTCGTCCAGGCACGCCAGCGGCTGCAGAGCGGTGTCGGCGTCCTCGATCAGCAGCCGGCCACCGGGCCGGAGCGCCGCCGCCATCGTGGCCAGCGCGCGGGCCCGGTCGGGCACATGGACCAGCACGAGCCGGGCGTGCACCAGATCAAACGTCCCCGGCTCCGGAGGGGGATCAGCGGCGACGTCGTGCCGCCGCACCTCGTAGCCGTCACCGGCCCCCAGCCACGACGGGTTGATGTCCGTCGCCAGTACGTACCCGGTCGGACCGACGGCCGCCGCGAGCGCCTCCGGGACACCGGGGCCACCGGCCCCCACCTCCCAGCAGCGCCACCCGGCCCCGACCCCCAGCCGGTCGAAATGCCCGCGCGTCACCCCGTCGAACAGCTCGGCCAGCCACACGAACCGCTCGCCCGCCTCGGCACGCGCGTTGTCCAGCAGGTACCCGCGGGCGGCAGCGGGCTCGCCACCGGGCGCGGCACCCCCGCCCGACGGATCCGAGCGGTCATCGACATGCGGCGAGCGAGGCAAGGAAGTCATGACCACATGGTCGGCCTTCCGGGCCGCCGGCGCCACGACGGCGGGCGAGCGATGCCTCACACGAACGGCCAACCCCACAGTTCCCACAGTGCAGTTGTGCGCCGTGCAGCACCGCGAGGGGTGGCGGAGCCCTGCCCGCCTGACCTTCGCCGTCACATCTTCACCGAATGGTCACCACGTGATGATCGTTGGGTCCGCACGCCTTCTCATCCGCCTCGTGGCCGGAATATCATAGCCCTGCGTTCCGGTCAGCTCGCTGTGTGTGACGCGTGGGGGTGCTGTTCGTCTGGGTGGCCGGTTTCGCGTTTCGTCATCGGATCCGTGACTCATGGAATTGGGTGACCCATGCCTCCTCGGCTCGTCGGCCATAAAGGCTCTCTGGCGGGACAGCAGTTTCCGATCGGCGCCACACCTCTCACCCTGGGTCGCAACAGCGACAACAGCGTGGTGATAACGGTGGGGAACGTCTCGCGCTTTCACGCCGAGGTGCGTCGCGAACGCCACGGATTCGTCCTCTACGACAGCGGCAGCAGCAATGGAACACGCGTCAACGGGACGCGAGTCACCTCTCACGAACTGCAGCCCGGGGACCTCATCGAGATCGGCACCGAGACGTTCCGCTTCGAAGCGGCGGACGCGATGGAGACCATCCTCGACCTCTCCGTGCTCGGGCCGGTCGCTCCGTCCGCGGCGACCCTCGCGGCAGGACCGGTACTGAACGTCACGGTGACCGGCGGCGGCCCCGTCGGTCTGAGCTTCGCCCTCCTCCTGGAAAGCCTCATGGGGCCCCGCGTGTCCATCACCGTGTACGACGGCCGGTGGGTCCAGGACGGGGCGAAGGTCGTCTGGAAGAGCGAAGGGCAGGGCAACGTCAGGCGGCAGCAGGTCGTCACCGTGCAGAGCCGCCAGTACCTGAACCTCCCCGAAGAGGTTCAGGACCGGCTTTTCCGCGGCGACGCGTACTCCGAAATGTGGCCGGTCGGCCCCGATTCGCTCCGTGGCCGCAAACCGAGGAACCTGCGGATCGCCTACATCGAGGACACCCTCCTCGAATTGGCCAACGAGAAGCCGGAGCGCATCCGACTGGTTCCCGAGGTGTTCGACCCGGCCGAGTACCAAAAGGCGGAGACCCGGGGCCATGTACTCGCCGTCTGCGAGGGAGGCCGCTCCCGAACGCGCGAGTATTTCACGGACAGGTTCGGCAACGCCGACAAGTCCATCTACTCGCTGAACGGGCAGCACATTCAGGATGTCGTCCTGGGCCTGCGCGTCAAATCGACGCTGACGGACCCCATGACGGTCCTGCTGACCGTGGCCCAGAACCGCTTCCTCCTCAACGCCCTGCGCGGCGAGGGATTCCTGAACATGCGGCTCACGGACGCCGAGGCCGCGGAAGTGATCGGTATCGACCCGGTCCGGCACGTCTTCGAGGAATGCATCGCCTCGCGCCCGTGCGTCATGGGACGGGACGACCACGGCGACTTCCAGTGCTCGACGCACAGCACGCTCTTCCTGCCCGCCATGGTCAGGGGTTCGGCGCTGTGGAAGCGGGTGCTGGAGGGGCTGGCGCTGTTCGGCGTCGCCGAGCGGGACCTGAGCGCCGTCACGGCGTTCCGGCTCGACATGGTGCAGCGGCCCAGGTTCACCACCCGGCTGTTCCCGGCCACGTCGACGACCCCGGGAACCTACGGATTCCTGCTCGGCGACGCCGCCAACGCGATCCACTTCTGGCCCGGTCGCGGGCTCAACAGCGGCCTGGGCTCGGCCATTTCGCTGGCCCGGTCCCTCAACGGCGCCTGGACCGGCAGGGCGTTCCGGGACGCCGACTTCGCCCGCCACGAAGCGGCCATGTCCATGCTCCAGTACCGGCACAAGAGCCGTGCCTGGAACACGATGATCACCACCGACGAGAACGGCGTCAGCCGCGCGATCAAGGAGAAGATCGCCCAGAGCATCGCGGAGTCCGAAGGGAAGGACCTGGAGCGGGACGCGGACATCGACGCGCTCATGGAACGGCTCCGGGGAATCCGCGACCGGCTGGCACCGCGCGTTCCCGGCATGCCCGACGACGCGACCCTCCGGAACCACCTGGAGACGCTCGACTCCTCCACCCTGCGGACCCTGTGGGAGAGCGGCGCCTGGGACACCCTGATGGTCGGCGGCGAGGAAGTGGACATCGACATCTTCTACCAGCCGGCCGCATCGGCCAGGACCGACGCACCCAAGGCCCCCGCCCCGCGCTGATCTCGCGAGTCCCGCACCGCTCGTGTCCGTTCCCGCGCCCCGTTCACGGCGGCTCGTCGCCCCGCTGCCGCTCCTGCTCCAGCAGGGCAGGCAGGTCTCCGAGGCGGTCGAGGCCGTGAACGGCCTGGGACATCCGGGGGTTGCGACCGAGCGTGCCGCAGTGGTGGGACGTGGTGCGTCCAGCCCGTGTCCCGCACCTGCCGCAGCACCGTCGCGAGACAGCGGGCCGACACGGTGTCCGCATCGAGTTCGCTCCACCACTCGGGCAGGGCCGCGGTGTGCCGGAGGGCGTTCGACGTCCGGCAGTCCTCGCCGAAGTACGAGTAGAGCTGCCAGACGTACTCGCGCCGCCCGGCGATCTGCCGGACGAAGCCCTCGACCGAGTTCAGCGGTGCCTCGCCCGCCCGGTACGCGGCCTCCGCCGCCTCCACGCACTCGCCCGGGTCGAGCAGGCCCAGGTTCAGGGAGGAGGACAGCAGGCTGTGGCTCATGGTGTCGTCTTCGGCGAGCATCGCGGCCTCGTGGGCGCCGAAAACGGCCAGCCGGTGACGCACGAAGCGGCGCAGTGCGGCGCGTGCCTCCCTGCGGTCCGCGGGGAAGAGCCGCGGTCCGTCGCGACCGACGAACGAGATCCCGCCCTCGCGCTCCCATCGGTCGAGGTCCCGGCGGACCTCTTCGTCGACGGCGTCCTCACGGGGACGGTAAGGAGCGTCGGCGCCCAGCGTCGGGGCCCGTCGTGGTGGCGGTTCCCTGTTGCCGTGGTCGAGGTTCCACGTGCCGCCGACCGGTCCGCCGCCCTCCATCAGGAGGTCGTGGTCGCGTCGGACGTTGCGGTAGAAGGCCTCCATGCGGACACTCGTTGCCCGCGCGCCCAGGTGGCGAAGTCCTCCTGACGGACGAGGAAGCCGCGGGGTGGCAGGACGGCGACGCGGTTTTGGGACCGTACCAGCGCCAGTGCCGCCCGGGACTCGGTCATCACCACGCGGGCGTCACGCGAAGGTCCGTCGCCGCCCGGCGCGAGGAACGCGGGTCCCAGTCGGTCACCGAACAGCCAGTGCGTACCGGTCATGGCGGCCCCGTCCCTTTCCGTGTCCGCGGTGCGCATGTCGCACCACCCGTTCTTCGGCGCGCGGACGCGCCCCGGATGCGACGGACCGCGTGTCGCGCACGGCGCGGGACGAGCCGCCCCACGGTCGGGCCGACGCCCGTCCGACGAGCGAGGAAGAGTGCCGTCGGCCTCATCCGGAGAGCCCGTCGGCCCGGAAGGCTGAGTGAGAGCACAACCGATCCACGGCCGTGGCCCCTCGGCGTCGGCCGGTGAGGAGCACATCATGAACTCCACGTCTGCCCGACGCCGTCTCTCCGTCGCTCTGGCCGCCTCCGCACTCGCGGTCTCGTTCGGCGCCCTCGCCCCGCAGGCGTCGGCCGACGGCGGCACCGCTCCGTTCGGTTCGGGCTGCGGCTCGGTGCCGAAGGAGGGGGCTGGTTCGTTCGACGGCATGGCCGCCGAACCGGTGGCCACCGCGGCGTCGCACAACCCGGCCCTGTCGACGCTGGTGACCGCCCTGAAGAAGGCGGGCCTGGTCGACAGCCTGAACCAGGCCAAGGACATCACGGTGTTCGCGCCGACGAACGACGCCTTCGCCAAGATCCCGAAGGCGAAGCTGGACAAGGTCCTCGCCGACAAGAACCTCCTCACCGAGATCCTCACGTACCACGTGGTCGGCGAGACCGTGCACAAGGCGGACCTCGCCGGCGGTTCCTTCAAGACCCTGCAGGGCGGCACGCTGACCACAGCCGGATCCGGGGACGCGTACCGGGTGAACGGCACCGCCCACGTCGTCTGCGGCGACATCGAGACCTCCAACGCGACCGTCCACGTCATCGACACCGTGCTCATGCCACGCTGAGGGAGGCCGCCACGGAGAGGAAACGGGTGATTCCGTGTTCCCGGGCACGTCCGCATAGGCTTGCCGCGTGGGCGACGGGCAGGCTGGGAAGAGCATGACGGACGACGGGACCAGGACCGATCTGCAGGCCTTCGCGGTCGCCCTGCGCCGGACGATCGGCGAGGTGAACCGTCTGGTGCACGGCTTCGCCTCCGCGGAGAGCCTGCATTCCACCGACGTCCACGCGCTCTCCTTCGTGCTCGACCACCCCGACACGGTCACTCCGGGACTGCTGAGGGAGCATCTCGGCCTGACCTCCGGCGCGGTGACCGCCTGCCTCGACCGGCTGGAGAAGGCCGGGCACATCCGGCGGAGCAGGTCCGAGGACGACCGGCGGGTGGTCCGCATCCACTACGTTCCGGGAGCCCGGGCCGTCGCGCGGGCCCACTTCATGCCGCTCGCGCAGGCTGCGGACCGTGCGCGCGACGGGTTCACCGAGGACGAGCTCTCGATCGTGCTGAGATACCTGGACGCGCTGAACGAGGAGCTCGGCGAGCTGCGCGCTCCCCGCCGCTGACCGCGCGGCGTGCGGCCGGCGAGACGCGTTCCGCGGTCGGCCAGGGCCGGGCAGGACCCTTTCGACGCAGTGCATCCGTGCAGTGCCGGTACGCGGAAGGCATCGCCGTACGCATGGGTACACGGCCGTCATCCCACCACCCGGTTGCCGGGCTCGAGACGGGCCGTGGTTCAGTTTATTTCAATCATTGAGATTATTGATTGTCGAGAGACTTGGGGGTCTCTTCATGTCCACACCTCTGCGGTGGGCGAGCCGGGTGCTGCCCCTGCTGGTGCTCGTCACCTGGCTCGCCATCGGAGGAGGGCTCGGTCCCTACGCGGGCAGACTCGGCGAGGTGTCGACCGCCGACCAGGCCGCCTTCCTGCCCCGCAGCGCGGAGTCGACCCAGGTCCTCCGGGCCCAGGAGGCCTTCCGCCAGGAGGTGACCCTGCCGGTCCTGGTCGTCTGGACCGGCGGGAACGGCGGCGCGCTCGATCCGTCCGCTCCGGCGGACGCCACCCGCGCGCTGGCCTCCCTGAAGGGCGCCGAGGGCGTGGTCGGCGTCCCCTCGCCGGCCTTCCCTTCCAAGGACGGAGAGGCCCTGCGGGGCATCGTCCAGCTCCGCCCCGACCTCGGCGACCGACTGCCGGCCACGCTGGACCGGGTCGAGGCGGCGGTCTCCGCCGTACCGGGGGCCGAGGTGTGGCTGGCGGGCCCGGCCGCCTCGCAGGCGGACCTCCGGGACGCGTTCGCGGGCATCGACGGACTGCTTCTCGTCGTCGCCCTGGTGACCGTCCTGGTGATCCTGCTCCTGGTCTACCGAAGCGTCCTGCTGCCGCTGGTGATCATCATCGGCGCCGTCTTCGCCCTCGGTCTGGCCTGCGCCCTCGTCTACGTCCTGGCCGACCACGAGGTCGTGCGCGTCGACGGCCAGGTGCAGGGCATCCTGTCCATCCTGGTCATCGGCGCGGCGACCGACTACGCCCTGCTGCTGGCCGCCCGCTACCGGGAGGAGCTCGGCGCACGGGACGGCGACCGCCTGCCGGCCATGCGGGCCGCCCTGAAGCAGTCGTTCGGCCCGATCATGGCCAGCGCCGCCACGGTAGCGCTCGGTCTGCTCGCCCTTCTCCTCAGCGACCTCACCAACAACCGGGCGCTCGGCCCCGTCGGCGCCATCGGCATCGGCTGCGCCGTCCTCAGCGCGGTCACGTTCCTCCCTTCCGTCCTGGTCCTCCTCGGACGGGCGGCCTACTGGCCCGCCCGCCCCAGGGCGGCCGCCGGGGAAGACGCGCACCCCGTCTGGCGCAAGGTCGCGGCGCTCGTCGACCGAGCGCCGCGCAAGGTCTGGGCCGGTTCCCTCGCGGCCCTGCTCGCCTGCGCCGCCTTCTCCTTCACGCTCGAATCCAAGGGCGTCCCGCTCGACGAGATCTTCGTCAAGGACGCACCCTCCGTCGCCGCCCAGGCGCGCCTGGGCGAGCACTTCCCCGGCGGCGCCGGCAACCCCGCCGTCGTCATCGCCGACGCCGACGCGGCGGAGAAGGTCAGGGCCGCCGCGACGGCCGTCGCCGGAGTCGACTCCGCGACCCTCTTCGCCACCCCCGGCACCCGGCAGCCGCTCGTCGCCGACGGGCGCGTACGGATCGACGTCACCCTCGCGGACGCCGCCGACTCCGATGCGGCCAAGCACACCGTCGCCTCCCTGCGCGGCGCCCTGCACGCCGTGCCCGGCGCCGACGCCCTCGTCGGCGGCTACACCGCCCAGCAGTACGACACCCAGGTCACCGCCGAACAGGACAGGAAGCTCATCGTCCCCGTCGTGCTGGCGATCATCCTGGTGATCCTGGTCGGTCTGCTGCGCTCGCTGCTGCTGCCCGTGCTCCTGGTGGCGACGGTCGGGCTGAACTTCGTGGCCACGCTGGGCGTCTCCGCCCTCGTCTTCGAGCACGTCTTCGGATTCACCGGGACGGACGCCGCCGTCCCGCTGTACGGATTCGTCTTCCTGGTCGCCCTCGGCGTCGACTACAACATCTTCCTGATGTCACGGGTGCGCGAGGAGACGGCGCTGCACGGGACACGCGAGGGCATGCGCCGGGGACTGGTCGCCACGGGAGGCGTCATCACGTCCGCGGGTGTCGTCCTCGCCGCCACCTTTGCCGCGCTGGGGGTGATCCCGCTGGCGTTCCTGGTGCAGATCGCCTTCATCGTGGCCTTCGGCGTCCTGCTCGACACCCTGGTGGTCCGCTCGCTCCTGGTGCCGGCCCTCGTCCGGGACATCGGCCCCGCCGTGTGGTGGCCAGGCTCGCTCCGTCACCGCCCCTGACCGAGAACGCTCGTGGCCGCCCGGGCGGGCGGCGCCGGCATCACCCAGCGGATCAGTGTGGTGACGGCGCGGCCGCCGCGCCGCGCGACGGGCAGGAGCAGCCGGATGCTCACCGGGAGGGTGAGGAACTCCCTGGCCCAGGAGGGCAGGAGATCCACGGCCGCGGCCGCGAGGAGTGCGTAGGGAACGCGGACCGGCCACGGCAGCGGCGGCCTCGCCAGCAGATAGCGGGCGGTGGCCGCCGACTCGTCCGTGGCCGCAAGCTCGGGGCGCCGGCGGTCCAGCGCCTCGACGAGACCGGCCTCGGTCGCCGGCGGCCGGGGGACGCCCAGCCGCCGGGCGACCGACGCCATGTCCTCCACGTAGGCGTCCCGGCGGGCCTCGGTGAGCGAGGTCCGGCCGTATTCCTGGTACGCCCGCAGGAAGCAGAAGGTCTCGGCGATGTGCACCCAGGCGAGCAGTGACGGATCCGAGGCCCGGTAGGTCACCCCGCCGGACGTCGTCCCGGTGACCCGCGCGTGCACCGCGCGCACCCGCTCGACCGCCCGCTCGGCGTCCTCCGCCGGCCCGAACGTCGTCTCCGCCAGGAAGGTGCTGGTGCGCTGGAGACGCCCCCAGGGGTCACCGCGGAACCCGGAATGCGCCCATACGGCGGCCATGGCGACCGGGTGGAGTGACTGCAGGAGGAGCGCCGCGAGCCCTCCGACGTACATCGAGGCGTCCGCGTGCACCACCCGGATCGGCCGGTCCGGAGCGAACCAGCGCGGACCCGGCGTGCCGTGGATGCGGGCGCGCTTCCGGTGAGCCGTGGGCCCCGCCACCCGTAGCAGCAGTGCTTCCCCGGCTCTTCCACGCAGCCTGTCGATCAGCACCAGGGACACGGGAACCGCCTCCTTGCCTCACCTACCCTCGCGCGGCCGCGCGCATGCCGGCACCGGGTGGGAGGCCGAAGGGCTTGGTGTGCGCGCTGCCGGATTTCGATGCGGAAACGATGCGAGTTGAGGGGCGGAGGGCGCCGGCCGGAACGTGAGGACACGGAACCGACGAGGTTCCGCCGTACCGCCGCTCCGGGACCGCCGGTCTCACGTGCCGGTGGTCACCCACGCCGCCCGCCCGGAGGAGGAACCGCCATGACCGCGAACCGGATGACCGGCCACCTCGCCACCCCGGCCGATTCCCACGCCCACCGGGCGCCGCGCGACGCGACGGCCGACGACGAGCGGATCGCCCGGGGGCTGGTGCAGGGCGACGAGCGCTGCCTGGACGCGGCCTACCACCGCTGGGGACGGCTCGTGCACATGCTCGCGGCCCGCGCCCTGGGCGACCCCCGCGAGGCGGAGGACGTCACCCAGCAGGTGTTCGTCGCCGCCTGGCGGGGCCGCGCGAACTTCCGTGCCGACCGGGGAAGCCTGCCCGCGTGGCTCACCGGCATCACCCGCCGCAAGATCGCCGACGCGCTGACCGCCCGCACCCGGCGCACCGAACTCACCGCGGCCCTCGGCGCCGCCCTGGAGCACACCGGCGGCTCCCGCGAAGACCCCGAGCGGATCATCGACCGGCTCGCCGTCACCGAGCAACTGGCCAGGCTGCCCCGCGTCCAGCGCGACGTCCTGGAACTCGCCTACTTCGCCGACCTGACCCAGACGCAGATCGCCGACCGCACCGGCATGCCGCTCGGCACGGTCAAGAGCCACGCCCGCCGCGGCCTCCAGCGGATGCGTCACAGTCTCGACCTCGCCGCGGCCGGTGGGTGATCCGGCCCGGCCGGCAGCACGCGTCCCCGAACGACCGACAGCAGAACGCAGGCCGCCGCCTCGACCGGCCGCGGCCGCCACACGACGGGTGGGAACCATGAACCGACGGAGTATCGCCGTGGTGGGGGCGGGGGTGGCGGGGCTGACCGCCGCGCACATCCTGAACCGCGCGCACGACGTGGTGCTGTACGAGGCCGACGGACGGCTCGGAGGTCACGCGCACACCCACGAACTGCCGGCCGCCGGGGGCGGGACGCTCCGCGTGGACACCGGATTCATCGTCCACAACGAGCGCACCTACCCCCACCTGCTCCGGCTCTTCCGCGAACTGGGCGTGGCCACACAGGACTCCGAGATGAGCATGTCCGTCCGCTGCGACGGCTGCGGCCTCGAATACGCCGGAGCGCGCGGGATCCGCGGCCTCCTCGGCAACGACAACGTCCTTCGGGGCCGCCACCTGAGGACGCTCGCCGACGTCCCGCGCTTCCACCGCGCCGCGCGCCGGCTGCTGGCCTCCGGCGACACCAGCGCGACCTTCGCCGACTTCCTGCGGGCGCGGCGCTTCCCCGCCCACTTCGTCAGCCACTTCGCCGTCCCCCTGGTCGCCGCCGTCTGGTCCTGCGCCCCCGACACCGCGCTGCGCTACCCGGCCGGGTACCTGTTCCGGTTCCTCGACCACCACGGGCTGCTGTCGGTGACCGGCTCCCCGCAGTGGAAGACCGTCACCGGCGGCTCCGCGACCTACGTCGAACGGATCGCGAAGGGCCTCTCCTCCGTGCGGACCACCACCCCCGTGCGCGCCGTCGTGCGCGGCGCCGCCCGGGCGACCGTCGTCACCGCCGACGGCGAGTCGGCCGAGCACGCCGCCGTGGTGATCGCGGTCCACCCCGACCAGGCCCTGCGTCTCCTGGCCGACCCCACCGAGGAGGAGCGGCGTGTCCTCGGCGCCTTCACCTACTCCCGCAACCCGGCGGTCCTGCACCGCGACACGCGCCTGCTGCCGCGCTCGCCGCACGCGAGGGCCTCATGGAACTACCGGCTGCCGTCCTGCACCGCCCGTCCGGGAGCCGTCCAGGTCAGCTACGACATGAACCGGCTCCAGCGGCTCCCCGCCCACGAGCCCCACATCGTCACCCTCAACCCCGGCGGCCGGGTCGACGAGTCGACCGTTCTGGCCCGCATGACGTACGAACACCCCGTCTACACCGCGGAGTCCGTGGCCGCCCAGCGTCTCCTGCCCACCCTGCGCAGCCCCGTCACCGCCTACGCCGGCGCCTACCACGGCTGGGGCTTCCACGAGGACGGCTGCCGCTCCGGTGTCGAAGCCGCCCGCCACCTGGGGGTGACGTGGTGATGACCGGCCTGGCCCCGCCACCCGTCCCCGCCCTGTACACGACCGAGATCGCGCACACCCGCGTCACCCCCGTCCGCCACGCCCTGCGCCATCGCACCTATCTGTGGCTGGTCGACATCGACGACCTGCCCGTCCTGCCCCGGCCGCTGCGTCCCCTCGCCCGCTTCGACCCGCGCGACCACTTCGACGGGACCGCGCCCTCGCTGCGCGCCGGGCTCGACGCGTACCTGGCCGCGAACGGCGTACGGGACGCGGACGGAAGGGTGCTGATGCTCGCTCACGCCCGCGTCCTGGGGCACGTCTTCAACCCGCTCACCCTGTACTGGTGCCACGACCGCGCCGGCCGGCGCGTGTGCGTGGTCGCCGAGGTGCACAACACCTACGGCGGACGCCACTGCTACCTGCTGCGCCCCGACGCACGGGGCCGGGCCGAGACCGCCAAGGAGTTCTACGTCTCGCCGTTCCTCGACGTCGAGGGCACCTACCGCATGCGGCTGCCGCTCCCGGGCGAGCGCCTCGACCTGACCGTCCAGCTCCGCCAGCCGGACGGGTCCCGCCCCCTGACGGCCACGGTCCGCGGCGCCCGCTCCCCCGCCCGCCCGGGCACGCTGCTCGCCGCCGCCGTCCGCCATCCGTGGTCGACCGCCGCCGTCTCCCTCGGCATCCGCCGCCACGGCATCCACCTCTACCTCAAGGGGCTCCGCGTCCGGCCCAGGCCGCCCCGTACGGCCCCCGCCCAGGAAGGCACGTCATGACTGTCCCGCCTCCTCCCACCGTGCCGCCCGCCGCTCGTCCCGGCCGCGTTCCGGTGGACCCGGACCGCTGGCCCGACGTCGCCCGGCCGCCGCACTCCTCCGCGCCGCGCACCGCCGTCGCCCGCCGGCTAGTGGACCGTGCCTTCGCCCGGCTGCCGCTGCGGATACGGACCGGCCAGGACACGTTCCCGGGCCCCGCGCGGGCCGGCGGGGACGACACCGCACCGACCCTCACGCTCCACGACCCGGACGCGTTCCACCGCCGGATCGGCGCAGCCGGGCTGATCGGCTTCGGCGAGTCGTACATGGCCGGCGAGTGGGACGCCGACGACCTCGTCGAAGTCCTCACCGTCCTCGCGCTGCACGTCGACGAGCTCGTCCCCGCGCCACTGCACCGGTTCCGGGGCGTATGGGTCCGGCGCAGGCCCCGGGCCGACCGCAACACCCCCGAAGGGGCGCGCGAGAACGTCCACCGGCACTACGACCTCTCCAACGAACTGTTCGCCCTCTTCCTCGATCCCGGTCTCAGCTACTCCTCGGCGGTCTTCGACCCCCTCCCGGCAGAGCCCGCGCTCCTCACCGACGCGCTGTTCACCGCGGCCCAGCACCGCAAGATCGACCGGCTCCTCGACCTGGCCGGGACGGGACCGGACACCGCGCTCCTGGAGATCGGCACCGGCTGGGGCGAACTCGCGATCCGCGCCGCGGCCAGGGGCGCCCGCGTCCGAACCGTCACCCTCTCCGAGGAACAGCTAGCCCTCGCGCGCCGGCGCGTGGCGCAGGCGGGCCTGGCCGACCGTGTCTCCGTCGAGCTCCTCGACTACCGTCATGTCCGCGGCCGTTACGACGCGGTCGTGAGCGTCGAGATGATCGAGGCCGTCGGAGCGGAGTTCTGGCCCGACTACTTCACCGCGCTCCGCCGCCTGCTCGCCCCCGGCGGCCGCGTCGCGCTCCAGGCCATCACCATGCCGCACGAGCGGATGCTCGCCACCGCCCGCGCACAGACGTGGATCAGCAAGTACGTCTTCCCGGGCGGCCTGATCCCCTCGCCGGAGGCCCTCGCGCGCGAGAGCGCCGCCGCGGGCCTGCGCATCGCCCACGACCAGGGGTACGGCGCCCACTACGCCGAGACCCTGCGCCAATGGCGCACCCGCTTCCTCCAGCAGGAGAGCGCCGTCGCCGCGCTCGGCTTCGATCACGTCTTCCGGCGGATGTGGGAGTTCTACCTCGCCTGGTCCGAGGCCGGATTCCGCGCCCACTACCTCGACGTCCGCCAACTCCTGCTGACCGCCGACGCCCACCGAGGGGAGAGGCCATGAGCGGCGTCGACGCCGGTGCCCTCGGTCTCGTCCTCGCCGCCTCGGCGGTCACCGCCGGCACCGTCATGCTGACGGCCTTCGTCGTCGGCACCGCCAGGGGGCTGCACCGGATCGTGGACGTCGCCTGGGGGATCGCCTTCGCGGCCGTCGCCGTCGTGGCCTGGTGCCTCTCGGCCGGGCACGGCGACGACGTGCGCCGGACCGCCGTCGCGCTCGCCACCGTGCTCTGGGGACTGCGGCTCGCGATCCACATCGCCCGGCGCGGACGCGGCCACGGCGAGGACCCCCGGTACGCCCGGATGCTCGCCCGCGCCCGCGGCAACCCCACGCTGTACGCGCTGCGGAAGGTCTACCTCCTCCAGGGCGCCCTGGTGTGGCTCGTCTCGCTCCCCGTCCAGGTCGCGGTCCTGCTGCCCGGCCCGCCGGAGGCGACCGCGTGGCTGGGCCTGGCCGTGTGGGCGGTGGGGCTCGTCTTCGAAGCGGTGGGCGACCACCAGCTCGCTCGGTTCAAGGCGGATCCGGCGAACCGGGGCCGCGTCATGGACCGGGGGCTGTGGAGCTGGACCCGCCATCCCAACTACTTCGGCGACTTCCTCGTCTGGTGGGGCCTGTACCTGACGGCCTGCGCCACCTGGCAGACCGCCCTGCTCACCCTCGTCTCCCCGCTCGTCATGAGCGGTCTCCTCGTCTGGGGCAGCGGCAAGCGGCTCCTGGAGGCCCACATGGCCGACCGCCCCGGCTACGCGGCCTACCGGGCGCGCACCAGCGGTTTCGTCCCCCGCCCGCCCCGCCGGGGGCCGCACGCGGGGCGACCCGGCGACGCCGCGGCCCGGGTACGAGGAGCGACTCGCCCCCGCCCGTGAGGGGGCGGCCGCGTCACTCCTCCGTGCTTCCGGCCGGCTCACCGTACAGCCGGGCGATCAGGCCGATCGCCTCGCGCAGCCCGGTGGGACGGACCGTGCCGGGAGCCGGGGGCCGGCCGAGCCAGCCGGGGCCCGCGAGCAGGACCACGGGGGCCGTGCGTGCTCCCCGTACCCCGAACGCGGTCCCCGCGACGTGCCGGGCCAGGGCGTGGTTCGCGGTGGACCTCGCCTGGGACCAGAGGGCGACGGCGGCCGGCCCCGAACGTCGCACCGCCGCGTCGAGGGCCTCCGCGGGCACCGCCGCGCCGAACATCCTCGTCGGCAGGCCCCGCTCGGCCAGTCCCGCCGCGAGCGCCTCCAGGGGCAGCGAGTGCTGCTCCCCGGGGACGCAGGCCAGCACGACCGGGGCGGCCGTGGAAGCCGTCGCCGGACCGGTCACGGCGGCCCGCCGCAGCGCGGTGGAGACGTGCCAGGACAGCAGGTGCTCCACCTCCACGTAGCGGTCGTCGGACGACTCCCACTTGCGGCCCACCGCGTGCAGCGTCGGGACCATCACCTCCTCCCAGGCGGTGACCAGCCCGTGCTGGGCCAGCGCCTCCTGGAGCAGCCCTTCCATGGCGGGGCCGTCGAGGCGTACGGCTGCGCGGGCGAGCCCGCGGGCTTCCTGCCGTGCGCCGCCCAGCGGCAGGCCGCCACCGGGTCCCGGTCGACGGGTCCTCTCGGGGGACGCGCCCACCAGCGGCGTGACAGCCCCGGCCGTGGTCCCGGATCCGGCGGGAGGAGTGCCGGACCGGGCTCCGGGTGCGCGGGCCGGCGGGGCGGCGGCATCCGGAACGGCGGTCGCCTCCGGCGCGGGCCGCGCCTGCCGGGCGGCCCGCGCGGCCTCGGCGGGCGGGACGCCCGAGGCCGTGAGGCGGCACATCTCGTCGAGCATCGCGATGTCCGCGGGGCTCCACCGCCGGTGCCGTCCGTCCGCGCGTACGGCCGGGCCGATGCCGTACCGCTGGTCCCAGGAGCGCACCGTGGTGGGGGAGACGCCCAGACGCCGTGCCACGGCGCCGGTCGTGATCCCGTGAGCCGTATCGGACATGTCACCTACCCTACGAGTTCCGGACGATGCGGAAACGATGCGCGGAAGGGGCTCGTGGGCGGAGGGTGTCAGGAGCGGCGTGCCTCGACTGCGAGCGGAAGGCGCGTGGCCACCGCGTCACCCAGCCGTTCGAACTCCGCGCGCACGAACGGCTCGGCCAGCCGCGCGAAGCCCTTGAACACCAGTGAGGCCCGGTACGTCAGCCGGGTGGCCGTACCCTCGTCGGCGAAGCGGAGGTCGTCGGTCGCACGCACGGTCCGGTTCTCCCCGACGAACAACAGCCGGGCGGGCTCGGACCCGGCGAGCTCGTAGAGGAGCTCGGTCTCCCGGCCCCGGAACCGTGAGGTGTTGCGCCACCGGGCACCCGGCCGGACCGGCCCGTCGTCGAGCCGTACGCAGCGGACCGTGCCGGGATCCCATTCCTCGGTGTGCCCGAAGTCCGCGAGATAGGCCACGAGTTCGGCCAGGGGACGGCGTACCACGATGACGCGCTCCACTGTGATCACCGTACGGTCCTCCTCCTGCGTTCCACAGCTGTTCCACCGGGTCCGTGGACCGTCCCGGCCACTTGTCGTTCCGGCCGAGCGGCCCCTGCGGATGCGCCCGGACCCGCGGTTTTCCGGCACCGTCCTTCCTCACGGCCCGTCGTGACCTCCGGGGCCCCCGTCCCCGAGGTCGGCGAGCACCTCGCGGGCCGCACGCGCACCCGACGCCAGCGCGCCCTGGAGCGAACCGGTGGCCCGGTGGTCTCCGCACACGTACCGGCCCGGGGCGAACCGCGTGCGCCGGGACAGCGGCCCGGGGCCGGACATCGCGGGCAGGGCGTCGGGCACCGTGATCCGGTGGACGAGCTCCCAGTCGGCCGTGTCCGAGCCGTACACCTCGCCCAGCGCGCGCAGCACCGCCGACGACTCCTCCGGGCCGGGCGAGCCCAGCACCGAGGTGGACACCAGGGCCCGTCCGTCGGCCGAGAACCGGGGCTGCACGGCGGTGAGGACGCAGGTGTTCAGGAACCTGCGGCGGGCGTCGACGCGCAGCACCGGCTCCGTCGACGGCGCATCGGCCGTCGCGTGATAGAAGGTGGTGACGGTCCGGGCGTCCGGCGTCCGGAGCCCCGGGAGCAGCCCGGCCGCCACCCGCTGCCCGGTGGCGACGACGACGGCGCGGGCCCGCAGCGCCTCGCCGCCCGCGACGGCGACCCCGCCGGGCGTCACGGCCGTGACGCGGCAGGCGGTCCGCAGCACCCGCGGCGGCAGTCGGGAGGCGAGCTGGGCGGGAACGGCCCCGATCCCGTCGGCCGGCAGGGAGAGGGTGCCGCGGAGCATGCTCCGCCACACCAGGTGGAAGAAGCGGGCCGAGGTCTCCAGCTCGTCCTCCAGGAACACCCCGGAGAGGAAGGGCCGGAAGAACGTCTCCACCAGCTCCGGTGACACACCCGCGTCGGCCAGCGCCTTGCGCGTGGTGCCGTCGCGGCCCCTCCGCAGCACCGACGCCGGTGCCAGCACGTCCCGGGCGCTGAGCGCGGCGACCGCCGCCAGATCACGCGTCGACGCAAGCCTGCCGGGAAGCAGGTCGCGGCTCTGCCGGAGCCGGCGGGTCGGGTCCGTGAACCGGCGCGGACCGTCCTCGGTGTGCACGAGGACCCCGGGCGTGAACGGACGCAGTCCCAGCGCCTTGAGGTCCAGCCGTCGCCGGACCTGGGGATAGGAGGTGTTGAAGACCTGGAAGCCCCGGTCGACGGTGAAGCCCGCCACCTGGTCGGTGCGCATCCGCCCGCCGACCGTCCCGTCCGCCTCCAGCAGCCGCACCGTCAGGCCGGCCGCGCACAGGTCGCCCGCGCAGGCGAGTCCGGCGGCCCCGGCCCCGACGACCAGCACGTCGTACCGTCCGGAATCCGTTCCGTCCATGACAGCCTCCTCGTCGCCCGGGGTCCGGTGGCGTTCGCTCCCGGGGACCGATGTGCGCGGGCCTGTCACCGGTCCCGCGGAATCCGTCCCTGATGGCTTCCCGCCGCGGGGGCGGTGCGGATGCGCCGGCGGAATGTCCGCTCGACGTCCTCGCCCCGCACGCGGGTGCGTCCGCCGGCTGACGCACCGGTCGTCAGGGAATCACCCGTCGCACGGGCCTTGGCTGCGCGCCCGTCAGGCCCGACACTGAGCCGATGACGCAGCGCGTGGATCTCGCGACCGTGATGGACCGGCTCGCCGTCGACGACCTGGTCACCGGCTACGCGATGGCCGTGGACGACTCCGACTGGACGGCGTACCGGGCGCTCTTCACCCCGGACGGGCGGGCCGACTACCGCGGCTCGGGCGGGATCGAGGGGCCGGCCGCCGAGGTGGCCGACTGGCTCGCCGAGACGATGCGGCTCTTCCCCGTACGCCAGCACCTCATCGTCAACCGCCGGGTCCGCCTGCAGGACCTCGGCGGCTACCCGGGCGACGCGGCGACCGTGCGTGCCGACTACGTGAACCCGATGCGCTTCGAGTCGGGCGCGGACTTCGTGTGCGGCGGGCGGTACGGCTTCACGCTGCGGCGCACGGAGGACGGCTGGAGACTGCGCTCGGTGGTCGTCGAGGAGAAGTGGCGCCGGATGTGACCGGGCCCGGGCCCGCGCGGCCGTCCGGTCCTTCCGGCGCGTCTCGGCCACCCCACGCGTCCCGACCTCCCGGCGCGTCCGAACCTCCCGGCGCGCCCCCGGGCGCGCACACTGGAGGCGACTCCTGGAGGCGGGGCATGACCGTCGGCGCACGCACCCAAGCCACGCCCGCGGCCGGCGACAGCGGCGGCGGGCGGTGGTCCGGTGTGCGGCGCTCCGCACTCGCCCTGGTGCTCGGCGCGCTGCCCGCGCTCGCCTTTCCGGCGCCGTCCCTGTGGTGGTTCGCCTACGTCGCCCTCGTTCCCTGGCTGCTGCTGATCCGTACGGCTCCGAGCGCGCGCCGGGCCGGTCTGGACGGCTGGTCCGGCGGGGTCGGCTTCATGCTGGCGGTGCACCACTGGCTGCTGCCGAGCCTGCACGTGTTCCTGCTGGTGCTCGCCGTGCTCATGGGGCTGCTCTGGCTGCCGTGGGGGCGGCTCGTGCGGGCGATGCTCGGCGGGCCGCCGTCCCCGGCGCGGGCCGCCGCGGCGCTCCTGGTCGTCCCCTCCGGCTGGCTGATGGTCGAGCTGGTCCGCTCCTGGCAGGGCCTCGGCGGGCCCTGGGGGCTGCTCGGGGCGAGCCAGTGGCAGGTGCCGCCGGCGCTGCGGCTCGCCTCGGTCGGCGGGGTGTGGCTGGTGAGCCTGCTGGTGGTGGCGGTGAACACGGCGGTCGCCCTGCTCTTCGCCACGACCGCGCCCGTACGCCGTACCGGGATCGCCGGTCTCACCGGCGGCGCGCTGGTCCTGGGTCTTGTCTGGTGGAGCGTGCCGGCGCCGCGGCTCACCGGCACGGTGCGGATCGCGGTGGTCCAGCCGGGCGTGTACGACCCCGCCGGGGCCGGGGTCGCGGGCCTGCGGTTCACCCGGGGCGAGGCACTGACCCGGGCGCTGGCCGGGCAGCGGCTCGACCTGGTGGTGTGGGGCGAGAGCAGCGTCGGCGCGGACCTGCGGACCCGGCCGGAACTCTCCGCCCGGCTCACCGCGCTCGCCCGGCGGGTCGGCGCGCCGATCCTGGTGAACGTGGACGCGCGCCGCTCCGACCGGCCGGGCATCTACAAGAGCGCGATCCTGGTCGGGCCGGACGGGCCGACGGACGAGCGCTACGACAAGATGCGGCTCGTGCCGTTCGGCGAGTACATCCCGATGCGGCCGATGCTCGGCTGGGCGACCTCGGTCGGCAAGGCGGCGGCCGAGGACCGGCGGCGCGGCACGGCGCCGGTGGTGATGACCCTGCCGGCCGCCCCCGGCGGCACGGCGCCCGGCCTGCGGATCGGTCCGCTGATCTGCTTCGAGACGGCCTTCCCCGACATGAGCCGGCGGCTCGCCGACAACGGCGCGGCGGTGCTCGTCGCCCAGTCGTCGACCTCGACCTTCCAGGACAGCTGGGCCCCGGCGCAGCACGCCTCGCTCGGCGCGCTGCGGGCGGCGGAGACGGGCCGGCCGATGGTGCACGCGACGCTGACCGGGGTCAGCGCCGCGTACGGCCCCGACGGGCGGCGTACCGGGCCGGTGCTCGGCACCCGCGCCAGCGCCTCCGCCGTCTACGAGCTGCCGCTGTCGGACACCCGGACGCCGTACGACCGGCTGGGCCCGTGGCCGCTGTACGCGGCGGTCCTGGTGCTGCTGGCCACCGCCGCGGCGAGGTGGCTGACGAGCCGGCTCAGGACGCCTGGGCGAGGGACTCGCTGACGACGCGCTCGCACAGCTCGTGGGTCAGCAGGGCGTCCCGCGCGCTGAGCAGGCGCCCCTCCCGTACGGCGTGGAGGAAGGCGTGCACCGCCTGCTCGATGCCGCGCTGGCGGGCCACCGGCACCCAGTCGCCGCGCCGCCGCACGGTGGGCTGGCCCTTGTGGTCGACGATCTCGGCGAGGTTGAGGACCTGGCGCTTGGAGTCCTGCCCGGAGACCTCCAGGATCTCCTCGGTGGAGCCGCTCATGTGGTTCATGGTGCCGATGGCGGTGAAGCCGTCACCGGACAGCTGGAGCACGACGTGGTGCATCAGGCCCTCGCGGATCCGGGCGCGTACGTCGATGTGCTCGACCTCGCCGGGGATCAGGAAGCGCAGGGTGTCGACGACGTGGATGAAGTCGTCGAGGACGAAGGTGCGCGGGTCCTCGGGCAGTCCGATCCGGTTCTTCTGCATGAGGATCAGGTCGCGCGGGTGGTCGGCGCACTGGGCGTAGCCGGGCGCCAGGCGGCGGTTGAAGCCGACGGCGAGGCTGACGGCCCGCTTCTCGGCGAGTGCCACGAGCAGTTCGGACTCGGCGTAGTGGTAGGCGAGCGGCTTGTCGACGTACGTGGGCACGCCGGCCTCCAGGAGCCGGGTGACGATTCCGGAGTGCGCGGAGGTGGGGGCGTGCACGAAGGCGGCGTCGAGTCCGGCGGCGAGCAGCGAGTCCAGGTCGCGGTGGCGGCGGCCGGCGGGCACATGGAAGGTGTCGCCGACGCGGTCGAGGGTGGCGGCGGTGCGGGTCTGGAGGTGGAGCTCGACCCCGGGAAGGGTGGTCAGCACGGGGAGATATGCCTTCTGGGCGATGTCGCCGAGTCCGATGCAGCCGACCTTCACGGGGGTCTCCTCCTGGGGGTGGGGGTAGCGCCGTTCGCGCCGGTCAGCTTACGCGCGCGGGCGCGTCGCCGACCGGCGGGTGCCAGTCCGCGATGCCGTCGAAGCCGCGCAGGATCAGACCGGGGCCGAAGCGGGAGACGGCGGCGGCGAGTGCGTCGCGCAGGGCGACGGCGGGGGCGGCGCTGAGCATGGTGGCGCGGCCGGTGCGGGCGGCCCGGCGGACGACGGCGGTGGTGCGGGGCAGCCGGTCGGCGGTGTAGGCGGCGAGGGCGCGGTCGACGGGCGCGCCGGGCCCGGCGTGGTGGGCGAGCACGATCGCGTCCTCGATGGCCTGGTTGCCGCCCTGGCCGAGGCTCGGGGTCATGGCGTGGGCGGCGTCGCCGAGGAGGGCGGTGCGGCCGTGGTGGAAGGCGGGCAGCGGGTCGATCAGGTGGTGGACGTCGTGGCGCAGCACGCCGGCCGGGTCGGCGGCCGCGAGGATCTCGGGCACGGGGTGGTGCCAGTCGCCGAACAGGCGCAGCAGTTCGGCGCGTTCGTCGTCGGGGGCGTGTGCCCCGGCGGGTGCGGTGGCCGCGGCGTACGCGTAGATCCGGCCGTCCTTCAGCGGCTGGGTGCCCCAGAGCCGGCCGCGGCCCCAGGTCTCGTGGGGGGCGAAGGGGGCGGCGGGGGCGGGGATGACGGTCCGCCAGGTGGTGAAGCCGGCGTAGCGGGGGCCGGGGTGGGCGGGGAAGAGGGTGCGGCGCAGGGCGGAGTGGATGCCGTCGGCGCCGACGACGAGTTCGGCCTCGAGTTCACCGTCGGGGGTGGTGAGGCGGGCGGGGCGGGCGGGACGGTGGGCGTCGCCGGGGTCGGCGAGGACGGCGGCCGTGCCGGTGCGGATCGTGCCCTCGGGGAGTTCGGCGCGCAGCAGGTCGACGAGGGTGGCGCGGTGGAGGGCGACCAGGGGGTCGCCGAAGCGTGCGGCGGCGGCCTTGGCGTCGGTCCGGACGAGCCAGCGGCCGTCGGGGCGGCGCATGCCGCCGTCGCCCTGCCAGGCGGCGAGCTCGCGGACCCGGTCGCCGAGGCCGATGACGTCGAGGGCGCGCAGGGCGTTGGGGGCGAGGCCGATGCCGGCTCCGACGGGGCGGTGGGAGGCGGCGCGTTCGAGGACGGTGACGTGCCAGCCGCGGGCGCGCAGGGCGATGGCGGCGGTGAGGCCGCCGATGCCGGCTCCGACGACGACGGCGCGGTGCTGTTCCATGACTCCCCCTCGGGACTACAGCTGTAGTGACGTCTCGAACGTACTACACCTGTAGTCGCGATGCCAGGGCGGGCTCGATAGGTTGTCCCCCATGACCGCAGCACCCGCTCCCGACGCTCCCGGCGCCCCGCCGGGCTCCCCGCCCACCCGCGCCGAGCGCATCGGCGACGCCGCCCTCGACCTGCTGGTGGAACGCGGGATGCGCGGGCTCACCCATCGCGCCGTCGACGAGCGGGCCGGACTCCCCCAGGGCTCCACCTCCAACCACGCCCGCACCCGCCAGGCCCTCCTGGAGGCCGCCGTACGCCGCCAGGTCGAGCTGGAGGCGGCCGTGCTCGCCCCGCACGAGCTGCCCGCCGCCGGCGCCGGGCCCGAGGCCCTGGTCGACGCCCTCGCGCTCGCGCTGCACCGCTATCTGACGGACCACCGGGCGCTGCTGGTGTCCCGCTACGAGCTGGCCCTGGAGGCCACCCGCCGCCCCGAGCTGCGCTCCTTCTTCGACTCGGCGGGCAGCGTCTTCCACACTCCGCTGATCGCGATGATGCGGGCCGCCGGCTCCCCCGCGCCCGAGCGGCACGCGCTCTCGCTCATCGCCTGGTGCGAGGGGCTGATGTTCTCCTGCGCCGCCGGTTCCTTCCACGCGGCCGTGCCCGGCCGGGCGGAGCTGCGCGCCGGATTCGAGGAGCTGCTGCGGGGCATGCTCGGCGCCGCCGACGGCTGAACCCGCATCAATTCCCTGGCCTCGGAGGGATTCCTCGGCCAGGATGCGGAGCATGTTTGCCGAACGCATCGACACGGACCCGCGCACCCTGCCCGCCACCCAGGAGGCGGAGCGCACGGCTCTGGAACAGTGGCTCGACTGGCACCGCCTGACCCTGGCGGTGAAGTGCGCGGGCCTCGACGACGCGCAGCTGCGCACCGCCTCCGCGCCGCCGTCCGACCTCAACCTGCTCGGCCTGGTCCGCCACATGGCCGAGGTCGAGCGTGGCTGGTTCCGGCGGGTCCTCACCGGGGAGGAGGCCGGCTGGATCTACTGCACGGAGGAGGACCGGGACCGGGACATCCACGTCACCGAGGAGGACACCTGGGAGGAGGCGTACGCCACCTGGCAGGCCGAGATCGAGCGGGCCAGGGCCAACGCGGCCGGCCGCGGCCTCGACGACCTGACCGTGGGCAAGCACCGCTCCGGCCAGACCTTCAACCTGCGGTGGATCTACCTCCACATGATCGAGGAGTACGCCCGCCACAACGGCCACGCGGACCTCATCCGCGAGCGCATCGACGGCGCCACCGGCGACTGAGCCGAAGCGGCCCGGGCTCCCCCCGGGCGCCGTGCCTGGCCCGCGCGGTCAGCCCGCGCCCGGGTGATCACTCGTGCGGGGCATTCCCCGCGAGTAGGGGTTCGCGGAACCCGCCGCGACCAGCAGAGTTGCGCGGGTGCATGGAACCAGAACCACAGTGACGCTGCTCGCCGGCGTGGCCGGGATGGCGATGGCCGCCCTCTCCGGCTGCGTCGCCGTCGAACCGTCCCCCGCGGCCCCCGCGCCCGCCCCCGCCGCCTCGCCCGGCCCCGCCGGTCAGGACGTCGCGCCCCAGATCGTCCAGGGCCCCGCCCGGGAGGCCCTGGAGGCGGCGATGCCCGATGCCCCGACGCCCGAGCCCCGCTCGACCGTCGCCCGCCACCCGGTCGCCGGCCCGGCCCCGGCGCACCGGCACCAGGCCACGAGCCCGCACCCCGACCACGCACCGGGACAGCAGCGCAGACACCCGGCCGCCGGACTGCCCGAGCTGCCGGAGGTGGCGAAGGCGCCGCACTCCCGGGCCGACGTCTGCGCCCTCGGCGAGGCGTACGGCGGCTGGAGCCCGCGCAGCGAGCAGGCGCGGATCTGCCGGGGCACCTACGGGCACTGAGGCACAGGAGCCCGCGGGCCCCGGGGTGCGTGCCTCACTGCCCGCGCAGCAGCAGCTCCAGGCGCTCGATCGCGGCCCGCACCCCGTTCCCGTACCCGTCGTCGTCCAGGTACGCGGAGGCGGCGCGGGCCCGGTCCAGGTGGACGCGGGCCGCGTCGGGGCGGGCCAGCTTCACGTAGTCGGCGGCGAGGTTGAGGTGGAGCGACGGGTAGAGGGCCCGCAGCGCGGCCGCCGAGTCGTGCCGGGCCAGCCGGTCCTCGTCGAGGCCCTCTGCGGCGGTCAGCGCCCGCAGGTCCCAGGCCAGCTCGGTGTCCGGGTCGTCCTGGGCGTCGGCCATGTAGTGGGCGAGCGTGCAGCGCTGCAGCGGGTCGCCGTCCGGTCCGAGCTGCTGCCAGATCGCGCCGAAGCGGTTGCGGGCCTCCTCCCGGTCGCCGCCGTGGAGCAGCATCATCGCCTGCCCGATCCTGGTCATGACGGCGTCGTCCGACACCTGCTGCCCGGTCACTACGGCCTCCACGCTGTCCATGCGGTCGCTGCGGCCCTCGTACGAGACGGCCGGGGACAAGACTCGGATCCGACGCTAACCGGCGCCGCGCCGGATCCGGGCGAGGCTCAGCCGAGGTCGGGGATGCGCCAGTCGATCGGCTCGTGTCCCTGCGCCGCGACGGCCTTGTCGATCTGGGTGAACGGCGCGGAGCCGAAGAACTTCTTGGCCGACAGCGGCGAGGGGTGGGCGCCCTTCACCACCACGTGCCGCGACTCGTCGATGAGCGGCAGCTTCTTCTGCGCGTAGTTGCCCCACAGCACGAAGACCACCGGGTCGGGGCGGGCGGAGACGGCCGAGATGACGGCGTCGGTGAACTTCTCCCAGCCCTTGCCCTTGTGCGAGTTGGCCTCGCCGGCGCGGACCGTGAGCACCGCGTTGAGCAGCAGCACGCCCTGCTCGGCCCACGGCATCAGATAGCCGTTGTCGGGGATGGGGTGGCCGAGCTCGTCCTGCATCTCCTTGTAGATGTTGCGCAGCGAGGGCGGGGTCTTCACGCCAGGGCGGACGGAGAAGCACAGGCCGTGGCCCTGACCCTCGCCGTGGTACGGGTCCTGGCCGAGGACCAGGACCTTCACCCGGTCGAACGGGGTGGCGGCGAGGGCGGCGAAGACCTCCTCGCGCGGCGGGTAGACCGGCCCCTTGGCCCGCTCCTCCTCGACGAACGCGGTGAGCTGCGCGAAGTAGGGCTTCTCCAGCTCGGCGCCGAGGACGCCGCGCCAGGACTCGGGCAGCATGTCGGTGTCGGTCACGTCAACAACCTCCGGTGGGCGTTCTTGTTACTCCGAACGAGAACCTACCGGGACCCACTGACAATGCCGCCCGCTCCCTCCTCCCGCGCGGGCTTCCGCGGGTGTCCTACCAGCTGGTACGGCGGCTGAGCTCCCACATCTGCATGACGGTCTGCGGGTCGAGCGCCCGCTCGCCGCCGCCGATGTCCTCGCTGGCGGCGATGTAGAGCTTGCCCTGCCACAGCGGCAGCAGCCGGACGTCCTGGACCAGGATCTCCTGGGCCTCGTTGAACTCGTCCGTGACGGCCCCGCGGTCGCTGACCCGGCGCGACTTCGGCAGCAGGTCGTCAGTGATCTCCGGGCTGATGTAGGGGGTGCCGAGGACGTTCTCCTTGCCCACGAAGGGCGCGATGAAGTTGTCCGGGTCGGGGAAGTCGGGGAACCAGCCGCGGCCGAAGACCGGGTACTCGCCGTGCTGGTAGCCGGCCTGGAACTCCTTCCACGGCTTGCCGTGCAGGGTGATCTTGAACAGCCCGGACTCCTCGAGCTGCCGCTTGAGCTCGGCGAACTCGCCGGCGGTGGCGGAGCCGTAACGGTCGGTGGTGTACCAGAAGTCCAGCTCGACGGGCTCGGTGATGCCGGCGCCGCGCAGGATGGCCTTGGCCTTGGCGACGCTGGGCGAGCCGAAGCGGTCGTAGAACTTGGTGGTGTGCCCGGCGATGCCCTTGGGGACCATCGAGTACAGCGGCTCGGCGGTGCCCTGGTAGACCTTGCTGACCAGTTCGTCGCGGTCGACGAGCTGGGCGATGGCCTTGCGCACGGGCAGCTTGGCGACCGCTCCGCCATTGGCGTTGAAGACCAGGTAGCGGATGTCCGCGCCGGTGGACTCGACGAGCTGGAGGTGCTCGTTCTCCGGCTTGTCGGCCTGGAGGTCGACCACCTCGGCGGCGGTCAGACCGCGGTAGGTGGCGTCGATCTCCTTCTTCTTCAGGGCGGCGACCATCGGCTCGGACTCCTTGAAGTACCGGATGGTCACGCCGCCGTTCTTGCGGTCGGCGAAGCCCTTGTAGCTGGGGTTGGTGTTCAGCCTGGCCTCCTCGCCCTCCTCGTAGGAGTCGAGGACGTACGGGCCGGAGCCCATGAGCTTGCCGTCCTCGCGGAGCTTGTCCGCGGGGTACTCGGCCGGGTCGACGATCGACATGGCCGGGGTGGCGAGGATGAACGGGAAGGTCGCGTCGGGCTTGTTCAGCCGGAAGACCACCGTGCTCGGGTCCGGGACGTCGATCTTGTCGAGCGATCCGAGCATGCCGTTGGGGCCGCCCTCGACCTTGATGGTGCGGATCCGCTCGATCGAGTACTTGACCGCGTTGGCGTCCAGCTTGTGCCCGTTGGAGAAGGTCAGCCCGTCATGGATCGAGCACTCGAAGACCCGGCTGTTGGAGTCCGGCTTGAACTGGCAGTCGGCGGCGTCCGGCTTCGGTGCCGCGCTGCCGGTGGGGAAGGCCACGAGCGTCTGGAAGACATTCCGGAAAAGCTCCCAGGAATTGTCCCAGGCGGCCGCGGGATCGAGCGTCGTGGGAGAACTCGTCGTCCCCACGACGATTCTCTGTTCCGCCGTGGATTCAGCGTCCGAAAACACGCTGCATCCGGACAGGACGGATATGGACGCAAGGGCTGCAGTCGCCTGCAGACTCGTCCGGTTGAACACGCGCACGCTCCTCGTTCAGCCTGGGGTCGGCAGACGATACCGCAGCGCCCCGCCAGATCAATGGCCGACCCTGGCGGGGCACTTGAGGCATTCCGCGTGCAACCGGGGCCAAACCGGTCAGGAATTCAGGGAAGTGTCCGGATACCGGTCACTCGACTCCGGAGTTCAGGAAAAGACCGCCGTCGACGACCAGTGTCTGGCCGGTGATCCACTCCGCCTGGGACGAGGTGAGGAAGGCGGCGGCACCGCCGATGTCCTGCGGTTCGCCGAGCCGGCCGAGCGCGTAGCGGGAGGCCGCCTCGGCCTCCCGGCCCTCGTAGAGCGCGGCGGCGAATTTCGTCTTCACGACGGCCGGGGCGATCGAGTTGACCCGGACCAGCGGGGCGAATTCGTGCGCCAGCTGGAGGGTGAGATTGATCATGGCGGCCTTGCTCATTCCGTACGCGCCGATGAACGGCGACGCGGAGATTCCGGCGATCGAGGCGATGTTCACGATCGCCCCGCCGTGCTCCTTCTGCCAGGCCCGGTAGGTCTGCTGGGCGAAACCGAGCGCCGAGACCACATTCGTCTCGAAGACCTTGCGGGCGACACCGAGGTCGAGCTCGGCGATCGGACCGAAGACCGGGTTCGTACCGGCGTTGTTGACCAGGAAGTCGACCCGGCCGAAGGCCGCCATGGTGGCCTCGACCGCGGCGGCCTGGTGGGCCTCGTCGTGTGCCTTGCCGGGCACCGCGATGACCCGGTCGGCGCCGAGCCGCTCCACGGCCTCCTTGAGGGCCTCCTCGCCGCGTCCGGTGATGCAGACCCGGTCGCCGCGGGCGACCAGGGCCTCGGCGACGCCGTAGCCGATGCCCCGGCTGGCGCCGGTGACCAGGGCGACCTTGCCCGACAGCTCGGGCAGCTGCTTCGCGCTCATGTCCTTGACTCCTTCGTCCTTGACTCCTTCCGCGCCGCGCGTCAGTTGAGCGGTCCGCCGGCCACGTACATGACCTGGCCGGAGACGAACCCGGCGTCGTCGCCCGTGAAGAAGGCGATGGCGTTGGCGACGTCCTCGGGGCGGCCGACGCGCTGCACCGGGATCATGGAGGCGGCGGCCGCCTGGAACTCCTCGAAGCCCATGCCGACCCGCTCGGCGGTCTGCGCGGTCATCTCGGTGACGATGAAGCCGGGGGCGACGGCGTTGGCCGTGATGCCGAACTTGCCGAGCTCCTTGGCGAGGGTCTTGGTGAGGCCCTGCAGACCGGCCTTGACGGCGGAGTAGTTGGCCTGGCCGCGGTTGCCGAGCGCCGAGGAGGAGGAGAGCGAGACGATCCGGCCGAAGCCGGCGTCCACCATGTGCTTCTGGACGGCCTTGGCCATCAGGAACGCGCCCTTGAGGTGCACGTTCATCACGATGTCCCAGTCCGACTCGGACATCTTGAAGAGCAGGTTGTCGCGGAGCACGCCCGCGTTGTTGACGAGGATCGTCGGCGCGCCGAGCTCGGCGGCGACCCGCGCGACCGCGGCCTCCACCTGGGCGCTGTCCGAGACGTCGCAGCCGACGGCGAGCGCGCGGCCGCCCGCGGCGGTGATCTTCTCGACGGTGTCCTTGCAGGCCGCCTCGTCGAGGTCGAGCACGGCGACGGCGCGGCCCTCGGCCGCGAGCCGGATCGCGGTGGCGGCGCCGATGCCCCGCGCCGCACCGGTGACGACGGCTACGCGCTGCTCGGTGGTGGACATGCTTGTTCTCCTCGCCCTTGGATCGTCCCTGGATACGGTCCGTACCCGCGGTCCGCTCGCGCTCCCGCACATGAGCAACCGCTTAGTAGGTCCGCAGACGAGACGCTAGAAGCCCTGGCACCCGGTGTCAACGGCCCACCGGGTGCACCGGGCCGCGCGCGGGCTAGCGCACGAGCAGGTCGAGCAGGCGTTCCACCTCGGCCTCGGGGTCGGCGGTCAGCCCGGTGTGCACGGGCCCGGGCTGGACCACCGTCGAGCGCGGCGCGATCAGCCAGCGGAAGCGCCGGCCGGCGTCGTCCCGGGCCGCCTGCCCCGCGGCGTCGCCGCCCAGGCAGACGCCCTCGACCGCGTGCAGCGCGGCCCGTACGCCGGTGACGTCGGCGTTCGGGTCGAGCGCGGCGAGCTTGGCCTCGTCCAGATGGGTGCGGGCGGCCACGAAGGACCGGGCGCGGCAGTAGACGACCACGCCGGCGTTGAAGCACTCGCCGCGCTCGACGCGGGGCACGACGCGCAGCAGCGCGTACTCGAAGACATCGCGGTCGGTCACGTGGTGCTGTCCTTCTGGGTGCTGTCCTTCTGGGCGGTGCGCGGGGCGAGCCGGTCGGCGAGCCAGCCGGGGGGCTGCTGGGGCCGCCGGTCGGTGCGGGGCCCGAGGGTGATCCGCTCGTGGATGGTCGCCGCGCGCGGCAGCAGCGCCTCCACATAGGCCGCCCGCAGTTCGTCGGTGCTCGCGAAGCCGGGCTCGTCGACCAGCCACTCGTCGGGCACGTCGGCGGCCACCTCGGTGAGCAGCTCGCGGGTGACGAGCGGCGCCAGTTCGGCCGCCGCGGCCGCGATGTCGGGCCCGAAGGGCGCGAGGGCGTGGTCGGAGGCGTCGTAGGGCTTGGCGGCGGACGCCTGGGCGCCGGGCCAGTTGTGGTGCCAGATCATGGTGGCGCCGTGGTCGATGAGCCACAGCTCGCCGTGCCAGACCAGCATGTTGGGGTTGCGCCAGGACCGGTCGACGTTGTTGATCACGGCGTCGAACCAGACGACCTTGCCGGCCTCCTTCGGGTCGACCTCGTACGCGAGCGGGTCGAAGCCGAGCGATCCGGGCAGGAAGTCCATCCCGAGGTTCAGCCCGCCGCTCGCCTTCAGCAGCTCCTGCACCTCCTGGTCCGGCTCCGAGAGCCCGATCACCGGGTCCAGCTGGATCGCCACGAGCTCCGGCACCCTGAGCCCGAGCCGCCGGGCCAGCTGCCCGCAGATCACCTCGGCGACGAGGGTCTTGCGCCCCTGTCCGGCGCCGGTGAACTTCATGACGTACGTGCCGAGGTCGTCGGCCTCGACGATCCCGGGGAGCGAGCCGCCCTCGCGCAAGGGCGTGACATAGCGGGTCGCTGTCACTTCGGTAAGCATCCCCCCAGGCTATCGAGTCGGTCCGGCCGTTCGGGCGCGCGCGGGGCTCGTTCCGCAGGGGGTGCGTCGGGCACGATGGCGCGCGTACATCCGGCACGACGGTGAACAAAGGGGTTGCGGTATGAGCGGTGTGGCGCGCAGGACGGTCGTCGCGGCGGCGGGCACGGCGGGGTTGGCGGCGGCGCTGGCCGCCTGTGGCGGCGGGGACGGCGGGGACAAGCAGGTCGTCGAGGAGAACGCGCCGCTCGCGAAGACCGGTGACATCCCGGTGGGCGGCGGGAAGGTGCTCGCCGACAAGGGCGTGGTGATCACCCAGCCGAAGGCCGGCGAGTTCCTGGCGTTCTCCGCCCGCTGCACGCATCAGGGCTGCACGGTCGGCAGCGTGGCGGACGGGGTCATCGTCTGCCCGTGCCACCAGAGCAGGTTCGACGCCTCGGACGGCAGCGTGAAGCAGGGTCCGGCGACCCGCCCCCTGGAGCCGACGCCGATCGAGGTGTCGGGCGACACGATCAGGCTCGGCTGATCCGCCCGGCGGTCTTCCAGCAGTCGAGGACCTCGTCGGTGGTGGCGATGCCGGCCACGAGCGCGAGGGTGTGGCGGATCATCGCGGGCGTGTAGTCGGCCGGCACGCCCGCGACGGCGTCGCTCGGCACGACGACGGTGTAGCCCAGGTTCACGGCGTCGAAGACGGCGTTCGGGACGGCGACGTTGGCGGAGACTCCGCTGACGACCAGGGTCCGGCAGCCGAGGTTGCGCAGCAGCGCGTCGACGTCGGTCCCGGCGATCGGCGAGAGCCCGTGCAGCCGCCGCACCACGAGGTCCTCCTCGGCGACCTCGACGGGTTCGGCGATCCGTACGGCGGCGCTCGCGGTGTGCTGCTGTACGGGGAGCCGGGCGGCGGCGCGGAAGAGCGGCGCGTTGCCGCTGGCGCCGCGCCCGTCGGGGCGCCGCTCGGCGACGGCGTGCAGGACCTGCACGCCGGCCTCGTGCGCGGCGGCGACGAGCCGGGCGACATTGCCCAGGGCGCCCGACTCGCGTGCCACGGCGGCGAGTTCGGGCAGCGCACTGTCGGGCCCGACGACGCCCTGCTGGCACTCGACGGTGAGCAGCACGGTGCCGTCCGGGGCGAGCTGCTCCCTGAGCCGTTCGGACCGGGTCATGACCATGACGTCCTCCCCTTGCACCTCGACTGCGGTGGCAGCATGATTTCTGACACCTCATCAGAAATCCAGAAGGGTGCGGACGATGACCGTCGCACAGCGCCACGGCCGCCGGATCATGATGACCCCGGCCGAGCTCGACACCTTCCTCACCGAGCAGCGCACCTGCCGGGTCGCGACCGTCTCGGCCGACGGTCGCCCGCACCTCGGCGCGCTCTGGTTCGCCTGGGACGGCACCTCGCTCTGGCTCTACTCCCTCACCCGCAGCCGCCGTTGGGCCGAGCTGAGGGCCCGGCCCCAGGTCTCGGTCCTGGTCGACGACGGCGTGGCGTACGGGGAGCTGCGCGGGGCGGAGCTGTCGGGCAGCGTGGAGTTCGTGGGCGAGGCGCCGCGCACCGGCGAGCCCTGCCCCGAACTCGACGCCCCCGAGCGCCTGTTCGCGGCCAAGAACTTCGGCCTCGACGCCATGCCGCACGACGGGCGGCACGCCTGGCTGCGGCTCACCCCGACCGCCGTCGCCTCCTGGGACTTCCGCAAACTCGCCGGAGGCTGAGGCGGGCTCCGTAAGGTCCAGGGCCTGTCCGACCCTGATCCGCCGAACAGCCCCTAGCCGGAGACCGGCGCCCCGGCCGCCCGCAGCGCGTCCACGACCGCGCGGATGGACGGCCGGCGCCCGGCGTCCGTGCGCCACGTCGCGTAGATGTGGCGGCGCACCGACTGCCGTACGGGCACGAAGGCGACGCCGTCCATGGTCACGGGCCGGCCGAGCCGGGGCGCGACGCAGATGCCGAGCCCGGCGGCGACCAGGGCGAGCTGGGTGTGGTGGTCGCCGGCGACGTGGGCGATCCGGGGCTCGATGCCCTTGCCGCGCAGCGTGAAGATCAGCCAGTCGTGGCAGAACTCGCCGGCCGGCCAGGAGACCCACTCCTCGTCGGCGAAGTCCTCCAGGTCCACGGTCTCCCGCCCGGCCAGCGGATGGTCGGCGGGCATGGCCACGTCGGCGGAGTCGTCGAGCAGATGGGCCCGTTCGAGCCCGGCCGGGAGGGGCGCCCGCTTGTTGTTCCAGTCGAGGACGACGGCGAGGTCGCTGTCCCCGCGCAGCACCTCGCGCACCCCGAGGTCCGGCTCCAGTTCCGCGGTGTGCACGCGCAGCTCGGGGTGGGCTGCGCGCAGCGCGCGGATCGCGGTCGGGAAGAGCCCGCGCATCGCCGTCGGGAAGGCCGCGATCCGCACCTCGCCGACCACCTGGCCGCGCTGCGCCTCGATGTCCGCCTGGGCGAGGGCGACCTGGGACAGGATCCGGGCCGCGTGCTCGGCGAGCAGCAGCCCGGCGTCGGTGAGCCGCACCCCGCGCCCGTTCTTGGCGAGGAGCTGCTGGCCGATCTCGCGCTCCAGCTTGGTGAGCTGCTGCGAGACGGCGGAGGTGGTGACGTGCAGTCCTTCGGCGGCGCCGCTCACCGAGCCGTGCCGCGCGACGGCGTCGAGGGTCCGCAGGCGCTCCAGGTTCAACATGTAAGCGATGCTAAGACATCGGGTCGAGGAATTCTCGCTTGTACTACGAGGTTCAGGTCGGCGACCCTGAGGGACATGAGCAGCCCCTCCCCTTCCCTCACCCGCCTCCCCCGCGCTGTCGACTGGCGCGTCCGCTTCGGTGTCCTGGCCCTGATCTGGGGCTTCAGCTTCCTCTTCATCAAGGTCGGCACGGAGGGCTTCGCCCCCTTCCAGGTGACCTTCGGCCGGCTCCTCTTCGGTACGGCGGTGCTGGCCGTCGCGCTCCTCGTGAAGCGCGAGCGGCTGCCGCGCGGCGCGCGCACCTGGGTCCATCTCGCGGTGGCGGCGTTCCTGCTCAACGCGCTGCCGTTCTCGCTCTTCGCCTACGCCGAGCTGACGATCCCGTCCACGCTCGCCGGCATCTGCAACGCCACGACCCCGCTGTGGGGCATGGTCCTCTCGCTGGTCGCGCTCTCCGAGGACCGCCCGACGCGGGTGCGGGCCGCAGGCCTGGGCATCGGCTTCATCGGCGTGCTGACCGTGCTCGGCGCCTGGCAGGGCTTCTCGGGCCTGGACGTCACGGGCACGGCGCTGGCCCTGCTCGCCTCGTTCAGCTACGCGGTCGGCTGGATCTACGTCCGCCGCACGCTCGCCGGCACGGGCTCCTCGAACCTCTCCCTCGCCTGCTCCCAGGTCGGTTTCGCCACCCTCCAACTGGCCCTGGTCACCCCGCTGTTCACCACCTGGCCGAGCCGGATCGAGCTCCTCCCGCTGCTCTCGGTGATCGCGCTCGGCGCGCTGGGCACGGGGTACGCGATGCTGCTCCAGTACGGCGTGGTGGCGGAGGTCGGCCCGACGACGGCGGCCATGGTCACGTACTTCATCCCGGTCATCGCCACGGCCGCCGGCGTCGCCGTCCTCGGCGAGCACCTGACGTGGAACACCCCGGTGGGCGCGCTCGTCGTCCTGGCGGGCGCGGCGCTCACCCAGACCCGCGGACCGCGCCGCGCGCCCAGCGACCGGGTCGCCGAACCGGTGGCCGTCGGAGCCGGCGGGACCGGCGAACCGGTCAGCGGGCCGGCGGTCGACCCCCGGCCCGTCGCCCGGTAGCCCAGGGCTCCGCAGCCAGGGCGCCCGCCTCGCGGCGGGACCGCCCCTGAGCCGGCACGGCGACAGCCGCGGAGCTCCGACCGGCAGCGGGCGGCGGACCGGAAGGGGCAGCGCCCCCTACCCCGGGCCTCTCTCCCTCACCCGTAACTCCGCGCCGGCGCCGGTCCCGCCGCGTACGCCACCGCGTCCGCCAGTGGCTCGATGTCGGCGGGCGTGAGCCCGGAGACGGTGAGGCGCACGGCGGGTCCGGCCGACAGGCGGAAGCGGGCGCCGGGGGCGACGGCCCAGCCGCGGGCGAGGAGACGGGCGACGGCGCCGGTCTCGTCGGTCACCGGGACCCAGACGTTCATCCCGCTGCGGCCGTGGGCCGTGACGCCGCGGCGGGCGAGGGCGCGGACCAGGCCGTCGCGCCGGGCGCCGTAGGCCGCCGCGACGGCTTCGGGGTCGAGGGCGCCGGTGCGCCACAGGTGGACGACGGCGCGCTGGAGCAGCCGGCTGACCCAGCCGGGGCCGAGGCGCTGGCGCCCGAGCACGCGGTCGACGGTCTCGGCGTCGCCGGTGAAGGCGGCGATCCGCAGGTCGGGGCCCCACGCCTTGGCGACGGACCGCACGAAGACCCACTTGCCGCGCCCGTCGGCGAGCGGGTGGAGCGGCTGGGCCACGATGCCGTGCCCGTGGTCGTCCTCGACGAGCAGCACGTCGGGGTGGTCGTCGAGCACGGCGCGCAGCGCGGCGGCGCGCTCGGCGGTGACGCACGCGCCGGTGGGGTTCTGGGCCCGGTCGGTGACGATCACGGCCCGCGCCCCGGCCCGCAGCGCCCGCGCCACGGACTCCGGCAGCGGCCCCTCGTCGTCGACGGCGACAGGCACGGGCCGCAGCCCGAGCGCCGGTACGAGGTCGAGGAGGCTGCCCCAGCCGGGGTCCTCGACGGCGACCGCGTCGCCCGGCCGCAGCTGCGCGGCGAGCACCCGCTCGACGGCGTCGAGCGAGCCGGACGCGACGCCGACCGGCCCGGCCGGCACCCCGCCCGCGTCGAAGGAGGCCCGTGCGAGCGCCGCGAACTCCTCGTCGACCGGCGCCTCCCCGTACATCGGCGGCCGCTCCGCGTACTCGCGCGCGACCGCGGCGAAGACGGTGTCGAGCGGCGGCAGCAGCGCGGGGTCGGGGCTGCCGTTGCTGACGTCGCGGACGCCCTCGGGCGCCTCGACCCGGATCGAGCCGCGGGCGGTGGTCGCGGGCGCGGGCCGCACCCGGCTGCCGCGGCGCCCGTCGGTCTCGATCACTCCGCGCTCGCGCAGGGTGCGGTACGCGGCGGCGACGGTGTTCGGATTCACCCCGAGTCTGGCCGCCAACTCCCTCATGGGCGGGAGCAGTTGCCCGGGCGAGAGCCGCCCGGTGCCCACCCCGCGCTCGACGCTGGCGGCGATCTCCGATGCGCGACGGCCTTCGATCAGATACTCTCCTAGCACAAAGCCAAGTATGCACTAGTGCAATGGAGTACGCAATGTCGGAGACGGACGCGATGACGGCCACGAGGAGCTACGAGCCCACCGAGCGGACCGTCCCCACCCGCTCGCGCGACCGGGCCTCCTACGACCGCGAGCTGGTGCACGCGATACTCGACGAGACCTACCTCTGCCACCTCGGCTTCGTCCGCGACGGCGCGCCCGTCGTGCTTCCGACCCTCTACGGCCGGGTCGGTGAGGTCCTCTACGTGCACGGCTCGACCGGCTCCCGGCCCATGCGCATGGCCGGCCAGGGCAAGGGCGAGAGCAAGGGCGACGGCACGGGCGCGGAGGCTCCGGGCCTGCCGGTCTGCCTCACCGTGACCCACGTGGACGGCCTGGTCCTCGCCAAGTCCGCCTTCCACCACTCGATCAACTACCGGTCGGTCGTCGTGCACGGCACCGCGCATCAGGTCACCGACCCCGAGGAGCTGCGCACCGCCCTCGACGCGCTCGTCGACCACGTGGTGCCCGGCCGCGCCGCCGACTCCCGGCCCGGCAACGCCAAGGAACTCGCCGCGACCGCCGTGCTCCGCATCGACCTCGCCGAGGTCTCCGCGAAGGTCCGCACCGGCGGTCCCAACGACGAGCCCGAGGACGCCGCGCTCCCCCACTGGGCGGGCGTGATCCCGGTCCAGAAGAGCTACGGCACGCCCGAGCCGGCCGCCGACCTGGACCCGGCCGTCGCCCTCCCCGGCTACGTCGCCGCGCTCTGACGGCGTCCGACAGCGGAGGGACACCATGCTGATCCACCCCTGGGACGCGGCCCACGACGAGGGCGAGTGGCGCGACTGGCTCGCCGCCCACGACTTCGGCCAGCTCGCGGTGAACGGCGCGGCAGGCGAGCCGCCGTGGGTGCAGCCGATGCACTTCCGCTACGAGGCCGAGCCGGGCCCGTACGGGCAGGCGATCGCCCATCTCGCCCGCCCGAACCCGCTCTGGCACGACCTGGAGCGCAGTCCCACCGTGCTGCTCAGCGTGGTCGACGACTACGTGTACGTGCCGGGCCACTGGACCGCCCCGGACGGCGCGCCCACCGAGCACGGCACGCCCACCTCGTACTACGCGGCCGTGCAGTTGCGCTGCACGGCGCACATCGTCGAGGACCCGGAGGAGAAGGCGGCCCTGCTGAACCGGCAGGTCGCCCACTTCCAGCCGGAGGGCGGCACGGCGGCGGTGCGCCCGGGCCAGGCGCCGTTCGGCCGGATGCTCGCGGGCATCCGTGTCCTGCGGCTCGAAGTGACCGACGTGCGGGCGAAGTTCAAGTACGCGGGCAACAAGCCGGTGGAGGTCCGGGAGCGGGTCTCGGAGCGCCTCGCCGAGCGCGCCGGCCCCGGCGACGCGGCGGCCCGGAGCCATCAGCTCCGCCGCCGCGCCACCGGCGCCGCGAGCGCTACGAAGTGACCGCCACCGCCTCGCCCTTGCGGCGGACCGCCGCCGTGCGGGCCTCCGTGAGGGCCAGGCCGGTGACGGCGGTGAGCAGCAGCAGGGTGCCCGCGACGGTCGCGGCGGTGAGGCGTTCGCCGAGCAGCGTGACCGCGATGGCCGCCGCGCTCACCGGCTCCAGGAGCATGATCACGGAGACGGTCGCGGCGCGGACCACGGCCGCCCCGGCGAAGTAGAGGGCGTAGGCGAGGGCGGTCGGCACGGCCGCCACGTACACCAGGAGGCCCAGCACCTGCGCCGGGGCGTCGGTGTGCGGGACGAGTCCCTCGACCGCGGCCGTGGGCAGCAGGCCGACGGCGCCGATCGCGAACACCCAGGTGGTGGTGGCGAGCGCGTCCCCGCCCCCGCCGGTGCGCCCGAGCCACCGGGTGAGCAGGGTGATCGCCGCGTATCCGGCGGCGGAGAGGACGGCGAGGAGGACGCCGAGCGGCCGCACTTCGGCGCCGCCGTCCCCGAGCCCGCCGAGGACCAGCACGCCGAGCCCGGCGAGTGCCCCGGCGACGGCGATCGCGCCGCCCGCCCCGATCCGCTCGCCCATCAGCAGCCGCGCGCCGGCCGCGATGAGCACGGGGCCGGCGCCGAGGGTCACGACGGTGCCGACGGCGAGCCCGGTGGCCTGCACGGCGGCGAAGTAGGCGCTCTGGAAGACGGTCAGGCCGAGGCCCGTACCGAGGATGCGGACCAGGCGCCTGCGAAGCGGCTCGGGAGCGGCCGGGGCCTTCGGTCCGCGGCGCAGCGCGAGCGCCCCGAGCAGCAGGACGAGCCCGCCGACGCAGCGCCAGAAGGAGAGGGCGAGGGGGCCCAGGTCGCTGGCCCGGAAGACCAGGGAGGCGGCGGCGCCGGCCGTGCCCCAGGCGATTCCGGCGACGATCAGATAGGTGAGGCTCCGCCCGGTGGACAGGGCGGAGGCAGGCGTGACAGACGTGTGCGACACGCGCGTTCTTCTTCCGTGAATCCGTCGTGAAGACAGGGATGGGTGGTCGCTCGGCTGCGCGCGGGCAGCGACGAACCGCTCGGGGGCCGTGTGTCGGCACGCCCGAGCCCGGTCTTCGTCAGCGGAAGGGGCCGCCCGCGCTAGGCGGCGGGAGGCGGCAGAACGGTCGAGTGCATGATCGGCACCCTACGGGGCGGTCCGCCCGGCCGCCACCTCGGCGCCCTCCGCCGCGGTGACCGCCGATCCGGCCACCGGTTCGGCCGCCGCGGCCTTGGGCGTCGAGGACTGCGCGATGAACGCGCCGACGAGGACCACCACGCCGCCGAGGATCTGCGGCGCCGCCAGGTGCTCGCCCAGCAGCACCCAGGCGAGCACGGTCGCGATCACCGCCTCCAGACAGGCCACCACGCCGGCGACCTGAGGGGAGAGCTTGCGCACCGAGATGACGCCGGTGACGTACGCGAGGACGGTGGCGATCAGCACGATGTGGCCGATCAGCAGCCAGGCCGGGACGTCGGTGCCGTTCATGTCGGCCGTGCCGCCGAGCACCGACCAGTCCATGCCCCACGGGCGGGCGACGAGGGTGAGGACGAGGGCGCCGCCGAGGAGTCCGTACGCGATGACGCCGAGCGGGTCGGCGGAGTCGGCCCCGTCGCTGCCGGTGTCGGAGAGCACGAAGTAGCCGACCTGGCAGCAGGCGGCGGCGAGCGCGAGCAGCAGGCCGAGGAGGTCGAAGCTCAGTCCGGACCAGACCTGCACGACACAGGCGAGCCCGCCGGCGGCGAGGACGACACCGACGGCCGCGGCGCGGGTGACCGGCCGCCGCTGGACGAAGCGGACCCAGCCGAGGACGAGCGCGGGGGCGAGGTACTCGATGAGCAGGGCGACGCCGACCGGGATCCGGGAGATGGCGGCGAAGTAGCACGCCTGGACGCCCGCGACGGCGAGCAGTCCGAAGCCGGCGAGCAGGGCGGGCTTGCGGCGCACCAGGTCGCGGTGGCGCCAGGCCACCGGCAGCATGACGAGGGCGGCACCGGCCACCCGCAGCCACACCACGTGGAGCGGGTCGAGGCCCGCCTCGATGAGCGGCTTGGCCGCCACTCCTGAACCACCGAATGCGAAGGCCGATGCCAGGGCGAGTCCCAGGCCGGCGCTTCTCCCCTGAGACGCGTGCATCGGGCCATGATGACAGGACCCGGTCAGGTGCGTAACCCCCGTTACACCTGTTGAGACAGCTCCTCGATCCGGACCGTCAGGGCGGCCCGGTCGACCCCCGCGGCGCGCAGCACCTCGGCGGCCCGGCTGCCGGGATCGGCGGCGAGCACGGCGAGCAGATCGAGCCCGCGGACCCTTCGGTCGCCGCCCGGCTCGTCCTCGTAGGTGTCGTCGTCCTCGTCGTCGCGGCCGTCGTCGCCGGTG